>JALQWJ010000100.1 GCA_023258775.1 Burkholderiaceae bacterium
TCACCAAAATTAGAGAAAATACGAACATCTCCGCCTCAGGGTTTACAACCGCTTGCACATACTTCCATGGCCAAAGAACGTATCCTGATCAGTGAAGTGGGCCCGCGCGACGGCTTGCAGTCGGTCAAGCAAACCATGCCCACCGCCAACAAACTGCGATGGCTTGACGCCTTGGTGGCCTCGGGTCTGCAAGAAATTGAGGTGGCTTCTTTTGTGCCCGCGCATTTGCTGCCGCAAATGGCCGATGCCGCCGAAGTTGTTCAACACGCCCGCCAATACCCCCACGTGACGGTCATGGCCTTGGTGCCCAACCGAAAAGGCGCTGAAGCGGCCTTGAAAGCCGGCGCTCAAAAACTCACCATCCCCGTCTCCGCCAGCGAAGCCCATTCCATGGCCAATGTGCGCAAAACACGTGAAGCCATGGTTGAAGAAGTTCGCGCCATCATTCAAGTTCGCAATGAATTGGCGCCCCATGTGAAAGTGGAGGCCGGCATTTCAACGGCCTTTGGCTGCACCCTGCAAGGCCATGTGGCCGAGGACGACGTGGTGAAGTTGGCCGCAGCCGTGATTGAAGCCGGCGCCGACGATGCCTGTTGCCATCGCAAAGATCGTGGAGGTAAGGATCACCACCAAATAAAGCGAACCACGTACCGGCGCAAGTAACTGTCGTAGCGCTTGGAACAGTCGCTCCATTAAGCCCGCCTGCTCAGTGAGAAAGCCCATGAAGATAAACATGGGGATTGCCGCGAGCAATTCTTCTTTCATCATGCCGATGGTTTGGAAGTAGGCGAGGTCAAAAACATTGGCGCCCAGCCCGAGATAACCAAACACTAGCGCAAGAAACAATATCGTGAAGGAAATCGGGAAACCAGCAAAGATAACAGTGACCATTAAGACAAGCATCACCAAACCCATAAGTTGTTGCTTGTCCATCTTAGATTTCCACCTTCTCGCGATGATCGAGTTCTTCGCCAGTGCGCGCCAGGTACCAGGCCTTAATGAGCTCTGAGATGCCTTGAATCATCAGTAATAAAAAAGAAACTGGTACGGCCAGCTTCATCGGCCAAAGCAAAGGGCGCCAGACGGTTTGTTCGGATCGTTCCGACAGGGAGAAGGCATGGATAAACTCCTCCATGCCGACCCAAAACAAAAGGATCAGTGCTGGAAAAAAAAGAGCGACATATGCGATCGTATCAATCCAACCTTTTGTTTTATTACTAAAGTTATCCCATAAAAAATCGGTTCGAATATGCGCGCCTCGACGCAAGGTGTAGGCCGCGCCAAGCATGAAAAGCGTGCCGTAAAGCATGTAGGTGAGGTCATAAGACCATTCAGTTGGCTTATGGAAAAAATATCGGGATACGACCTCCCAAACAACACCGCCAACAAGCGGCACCATGAGCCAGGCAAAAATGTTCCCACTCACCTCGGTAATGTGATCGATGCTGCGTAGTAATCGCTTGGTGCCTTCGGACACATCCTCAGGCGAATTGGCGCTGGAGTCTAGGCTCATGGATATTTTGTAAGGGAGGAGTTGACAAAAGAATGACAACGGCGTTGCAGTGTGCCACAGGGCCAGCGTGTGATTGAGGACATCTGAGCGTGATCAAGGGGTTCCGGCATCACTGATGGGTTTTCCACAACGCGATTCGCAAGTATTTGAAAGTGAACTGATCGGAGTGGTGCACAATCGCGGGTTTTGCACCACGATGACTGTTTTATGACGCGGGAGCGCACCATGGCCACGCACGCCACGACACAAGTTTTTGCACCGAATAAAGTGATCGGATCCTTCCATCCGCCCAAGCGAATCCTGATGGGACCAGGGCCATCAGAGATTCACCCGCGGGTGCTTGCTGCCTCGTCGGCGCCATCCATGGGTTACCTCGATCCGGTTTTTGTGGGCATGATGGACGAAATCAAACAATTGATTCGCTACGCTTACCAGACTAAAAACCAGCTCACCTTTCCCTTGTCAGGACCTGGCTCGGTCGGCATGGAATCAAGTTTTGTAAATATGGTTGAGCCTGGTGACGCCGTGATCGTCATGCGAAACGGCGTCTTCGGCGGTCGAATGGTGGAAAACGTACAGCGATCAGGTGGTAAAGCCATTGTGATTGACGACCCATGGGGGTCACCCTGCGATCCGAATAAATTGCGAGAGGCGCTACAAGCGAACCCCTCAGTGCGAACGGTTGGGTTTGTTCACGCGGAAACGTCAACAGGCGCTGAGTCAGATGCCAAAACCCTCACGGGTATCGCTCATGAATTCGGCGCCTTGGTTATTTGTGACGCAGTCACCTCGCTTGCAGGTGTGCCGCTTCTGGTCGATGAGTGGGCCATTGATGCGGTTTACTCAGGTTCACAAAAATGCCTCTCATGCGTTCCCGGGCTTTCCCCTGTTTCTTATAGCGATGCAGTGATTGACCGGGTCAAGGCAAGAAAAGACAAGGCCCAGGTTCAAAGTTGGTTTATGGACTTGAATCTCGTCTTGGATTATTGGGGTGAAACCGCAAGAACATACCACCATACAGCACCGATCAATAGCTTATTTGCCTTGCACGAGTCCCTCGTCATGCTTCAGGAAGAAAGTCTAGAGCAGTCCTGGGCAAGACATCGATTGCATCATGAAGCCTTCAAAGCGGGTATCGAAGCCATGGGACTTAAGTTCCTGGTCCATCCAGATTATCGATTACCGCAAATGAATGCGGTAAATGTTCCTGAAAGTTTCGAGCCTGGTGTTGAGGCACAACTGCGTAAGCGCCTCTTAGCCGATTACAGCATGGAAATCGGTGCGGGCCTTGGTCCCCTGGCAGGGAAGATCTGGCGTTTTGGGCTTATGGGCCAATCATGCAGCCGTGCCAATGTGATGTCATGTCTTGGCGCACTCACCTGCGAGCTACCTGAGTTTGGCGTGCACGTGAAGATGGGTGATGCTGAACAGGCAGCCTTGAATGTTTATAACAAAGCAGCACAGCATCAAGCTTGATCTTATGGTTCTTTGATGATCGATATTAGAACGGGTAGGCCCGCAACGCTTGCGCGGCGCGGTATGGTGAGTTCACCACATAGTCTTGCCTCATCGGCGGGCGTTGATGTCTTAAGAGCCGGTGGCTCGGTAGTCGATGCGGCAATTGCAACAAGTGCTGTGCTTGCCGTGATTTACCCGCACATGACAGGTGTTGGTGGCGATGCCTTTTGGCTGATTCATGACGCCAAATCGGGGAAGGTCCGATTTCTCGATGGCGGTGGACGTGCATCACGTCACGCTGATCTGGGCGCACTTAGACAGCAAGGAATCTCGGAAATTCCCTTTCGAGGCATTCTTCCTGCAACACTGACAACGCCCGGTGCTGTGTCGAGTTGGGGTGAAGCGCATAAAGCCTATGGGCGCCTTCCTCTTAGCCGCGTATTGGCAAGTGCGATTGACTATGCTCGCGAGGGCTTCGTGATTACTGCTCGAGTGGCAGGATGGCTTGCCTCTTGTGAGGCCGATTTGATGCCTCACGAGTACAGCAGGCAGTTGTTTCTTGCCAAGGGTCCGCTTAAGGCAGCGTCGGTTTTTTCTAATCCTGGCTTGGCAAGAACGCTTGAGGCAATCGCCAGTGACGGTGCCCAAGGTTTTTACCGCGGCGAGATAGGCAGAATGCTCGCCGATTTCTCGCTAAGTCATGGAGGCGTTTTTGACAGTGATGATCTGGCTGCTCAGTATGCATCTTGGGGCGAGCCTATCTGTGGAACTTATCGTGACCTAAGGCTTTATGAGACGCCTGCACCCACGCAAGGTTTTACGGTGATTCAAATGCTCCAAATACTGGAAAGTTTTGATTTGCCAAACAAAGGCTACCTAAGTCCGGAGCATGTTCACCTGCTCGTGCAAGCCAAACAGATTGCCTATCACGATCGGGATCGCTATCTTGCTGACCCGCGGTTTTCAGATGTTCCGATGCATCGACTCATCGACCCAAGCTACGCCGCAGACCGTCGCAGACTGATTGACCCACATCGTGCTTTGCCTTGGGATAAAGTGCCGTCTTACGGAAGTCTGAAAGGTGACACGATTTACCTCGCTGTTGCAGACGCCGAGGGTAATGCGGTGTCATTGATCCAAAGTTTATACGGCGCCTTTGGCTCGGCGGTGGTTGCAGGCGAAACGGGAGTTGTGTTGCAAAATCGGAGTGCTTATTTTTCCCTTGACCCAGCGCACCCTAATCGTTTGGAAGCAGGAAAAACGCCGATGCATACGCTGATCGCCTCGATGGGTTTTAAAAACGATCAATTATGGAGCGTACTTGGCTGCATGGGTGCCGATGGACAACCGCAGATTCAGCTTCAGGCCTATGTGGCAATGCTTGACTATGGTTGTGACATCCAGGAAGCGCTTGAGACACCGCGATGGCTGTCGGGTCGATTTGCGCTGGGTGAGTCAAGAGATACCTTGCATATTGAAAGCCGTTTCCCCCAAGAAACGATCGATGAATTAGAGCGACGCGGTCATCGGTTAAACCGTTGGGGTCCATGGCATGAATTGGCCGGCCACGCACATGGCATTGTTATTGATCCAATCAACAAAGTCTTAGCCGGTGGGTCAGACCCGCGAAGTGATGGTGCGGCCATCGGATGGTAGGCTGAGTTTGCAGCGTCGAACACTTCTTGGCGTTGGTGCGCTTACTGGACTCGTCGGCGTTTTGCCTGGACTAGCTAACTCAGTCCAGCCCGCGGTCATTAAAAGCCCCCTAGTTACCGCAAAACTTGAATCGCAAGTTGGATCAAGCTCAAGTCCATCGGATCAGGATTATGACGTTCCTTTTGTTGTAACACCTCAGGCGGTGGTTGATGTGATGCTTGAGATGGCGCAATTTAAACCAGGGGATCGTTTAATTGATCTGGGTTGCGGCGATGGGCGAATCGTCCGCAAGGCAGCTCAACGCTATCGAGTTCATGGTCTGGGTGTTGATCTTGATCCTGGCTTGGTGCGGCGCGCGCAAGCGCTTTCGATCGAGGAGGGCTTGCAGGCTTACTGCCGGTTTGAGGTTCGCGATCTTTTCGAAACCGATCTTGCTGCCGCTGATGTGATTACGCTGTATTTGCTGCCTGCAGTTAATCTTGCCTTGAAGCCGCGCTTGAAGGCATTGAAATCTGGCACCCGTATTCTTTCGCACGACTGGGATATGGGCGATTGGCTACCCCAGGAAACGCGATGGGTTCACGCGCCTGACAAGCCGGTTGGATTTGACCGACGCAGCAAGCTTATGAAATGGGTGATTGCCTAACAGGCTTGCTGTGTTTCGGATTCGAGCCTCATTTGTTGTAGTCTACGACCAAGCGTTCGTACCAGACATTAAGGCGTGCGGACCTCAATTAAAAAGCTTAAATGGAGACCTTCATCATGTTGTCATCGGAACCTGCATCAAAACGATTGATTCATCGAACACTGATTAACGCGCTGGTTGCAGCCGGCCTTGTTGCGACGCCAGTAACTTTGCTTGCCCAAGGTATTAAGTTGCCTTCAACGATCACGGTGACAGCTTATGACACCGGTTCATCGGGTTTTAACATGGGCGTTGCGGTCGGCAAAATGCTTAAGGATAAGCAAGGCAGCGATGTGCGCGTCCTGCCTGCAGGCAATGATGTGGCCAGGCTTGCACCGCTCAAGGCCAATCGGGCGCAAGCATCATTTATGGGCGTTGGCGTTACTTTGCTCAAGAAGGTGTTTTGGAATTTGCGAGCCGTGAATGGGGT
Source organism: Burkholderiaceae bacterium (assembly GCA_023258775.1). Taxonomy (GTDB): domain Bacteria; phylum Pseudomonadota; class Gammaproteobacteria; order Burkholderiales; family Burkholderiaceae_E; genus UBA3064. Next base: position 5,743 of record JALQWJ010000100.1, read on the forward strand.
CCTCAAGCGCTTCGATTAATGCTTTCTTCTATTTCTTGTAATGCTGTATCGCTGGCGGTTGCTAAGGACGTCGGCGTGAAAGAAGTTAAAGATTTGCGCGGTAAACGCGTGGGGGTGGTCGTGGGTTCGCCAGCCTTGAATCAAAACGCGTTTGCGGTTTTGGCCTACGGCAACCTTACCCCAAAAGATGTGAAGCTTGTCGAGTTTTCAAGCTATGGTGCGATGTGGAAGGGGATTATCAATAATGAGGTTGATGCCGCAATCGCTTCCACGGTGTCGGGCCAGGCGAAAGAAGCAG
>JALQWJ010000101.1 GCA_023258775.1 Burkholderiaceae bacterium
CTTCATTTTGGCTGCCACTTTGGTGCCATCGTCGGTTTTGGCCGCATCGACAGCTTTGAGGTAATGAATCACACTGGAGTAAACGCCAGCCTGAACCATCGAGGGCATTTTACCGCCATGGGCTGCCGCAAATCGCTTCGAGAAAGCCCGGGTTTGATCGTTGAGATCCCAATAAAAAGTTTCAGTGAGCATCAGACCTTGGGCAATATTGAGGCCGAGCGAATGAACGTCAGGCAGGAAGACCAAAAGACCAGCGAGGTTTTGGCCACCCTTCGTAATCCCGAATTCTGCGGCTTGCTTAATCGAGTTGGTCGTGTCCCCGCCTGCATTTGCCAAGCCAATAATCTTAGCTTTTGAAGACTGCGCTTGCAGGAGAAAGGAGGAAAAGTCCTGCGTTGGGAATGGCGTACGGACCTTACCGACAACCTTGCCACCGTTCTTGGTCACGACAGCTTCTGTGTCGCGCTCAAGTGCGTGGCCAAACGCGTAATCTGCAGTCAGGAAAAACCATGTCGTACCACCACTCTTCACAATGGCCTTGCCAGTACCGTTGGCGAGCATCCAAGTGTCGTAGGCCCAATGAATCGTATTGGCATTACAAGCCTTGCCCGAAAGATCAGCGGTCGCCGATCCCGAATTAACCATGAGCTTGCCTTTGTCGCTAGCGATCTTAGCTACCGCAAGGCCGACTGATGAGGTCGGAACATCGGCAATCATGTCAACTTTGTCGGTGTCAAACCACTGACGGGCAATATTCGATCCAACATCAGGCTTGTTTTGGTGATCAGCACCAACGACTTCAACCTTGAGCTTGCTCCCCGAGGCCTTGATGTAGTCCTCGACCGCCAAACGGGCAGCAACGAGGGAGCCAGGCCCGGTAATGTCTGCATAAAGACCAGACATGTCATTCATAACGCCGATCTTGACCATACCGTCTGAGATCTGGGCTTGCGCCGGCAGGGCAGCCATCGCTGCAATCGCCCCAGCCAACAGGCTTGTCTTGAAGTTCCCGCTTACTTTCCTCATTGCCATTCTCCGTTTATGAACATAAATTTTTCGTAAACATCAATACCTTTTTAATTCAAACCCCTAGATAATCTTTCAACATCTCAGCCTTTGAATCGAGTTGGGATGCCGAGAACTCTTCAACCACCGCACCGTGCTCAATAACATAAAAGCGATCGGCCAAAGGGGCTGCAAATCTAAAGTTTTGCTCGACCATCACAATGGTGAAGCCGCGTTCTCTTAGCATGCGAATCGCCCGACCAAGTGCCTGAACAATGACTGGTGCCAAGCCCTCTGAGATTTCGTCAAGCAGCAATAAACCTGCGCCCGTTCGCAAAATACGGGCAACCGAGAGCATTTGCTGCTCGCCACCAGAAAGCCTTGTACCTGGGCTCATGCGCCTTTCCTTTAAATTCGGAAAAAGCGTGTAAATTTCCTCAAGACTCATGCCACCTTCAGCGACCTTGGGTGGAAGCAATAGGTTTTCCTCACAACTCAGGCTGGCAAAAATCCCACGCTCTTCGGGGCAAAAACCAATCCCCATCCGCGCGATATGGTGTGGCGCAAGATGGGCAGCTTCCTGATTGTTGATTTTGATGGAACCGGTGCGCCTGCCAACTAAGCCGAGAATCGCCTTGAGCGTGGTGGTTCGGCCAGCACCGTTGCGACCTAGCAGTGTGACGACCTCGCCTTGTTTGACGTGTAGATTGACCCCATGAAGGATATGCGACTCCCCATAAAAGGCGTGTACGTCGCTCAGACGCAGCATCTCACTCATATCAATGCGCACCTTGTAGTTCGACTTCGCTACTGCCCATGTATGCTTCTAAAACCTGGGGATCTTTTGAAACAAGCTCATAGGGGCCTTCAGCAATGATTTGGCCGCGCTGCAATACCGAAATTGTGTCGGCGATTTTTGCTACAACACCCATGTTGTGCTCGACCATCAACACCGTACGATTCGCTGACACCGTCTTGATGAGTTCGGTAACCCGATCGACGTCCTCATGGCCCATGCCTTGAGTTGGCTCATCAAGGAGCATCAGTTGGGGATCCATGGCTAAGGTTGTGGCGATCTCAAGCGCGCGCTTTCGCCCATAGGGAAGCTCAACCGTGATGTGATGGGCGAAGTCAGTCAGTCCCACGGTTTCAAGAAGTTCCATGGCGCGAGGTGTGAGGCCTTTTAATGAGGACTCTGACCGCCAAAAATGAAAGGCAGTGCCCAATTCACGCTGTAAGCCGATCCGCACATTCTCAAGCACCGTGAGGTGCGGAAAGGTTGCTGAAATCTGAAAAGAACGGATCACGCCTTTGCGTGCAATCTGCGCGGCCTTCAGGCGTGTGATGTCCTCACCCTGATAAAAGATGTGGCCAGAGCTGGGAATCAAAAACTTCGTAAGCAGATTAAACACGGTGGTTTTACCCGCGCCATTGGGACCAATCAAGGCATGGATATGCCCTCGTTGGACCTTAAGATTGACCCCCGAAACCGCTACAAAACCCTTGAATTCCTTAACGAGGTTCTTGGTTTCGAGAATGACATCCTTACTCATCTTAGGATTGTTCCAGTCGGGCTAGGGTTGTTGTGGTCATGAAAATTGTGTTGGTCGCAAGCGCCAGCGACCCGCAACACAGGTTGCGGGTCGCTAACGTTTGTCGAGGAGGCGCTTGAACGTCACCTTAGTGACGCGGATTCTAGCTCAGGGGTACAAAACCCTAATGTTGATAAAGCCTGCACTTAACGACCGTAAATCTTTCCAAAGCGCACCCATGCTTTACCGTCAAAGCGCACAAGTTGTTCGCGTTCGATTGGGTAGAAGTCATCTGCCGATGTCTTCACATTCACGCCAGGTAGTAACAAAGGTAGCGTCATATCCAGACTTGCTGCTTGCTTCATGACATTGGCACGCGTGAGATCATTGCCCGCCTGCTTGAGAACCTGGATGAGCGTTTGGGCGACCAAGGGTCCATAGACGTTAAAGGCATCATTCAGATCGCCGGTGGGATAGTACTTTTTCATGAACTCGCGCCACTCATTCATCGCTGGATCAGTGAGCCACTGCGGATCGGTGGGGTCTTTGAAGTACTGCGTGCTAATCACACCAACCGAATTCGCAAGGCCAGCCGGGGTCAGCACTGAGCCTACTGAGGCAGAAACCTGATTGAGGTAATGGTTCGGCTTCCAACCGATTTCTGCAGCCTTTTTGATGGCCTGCGCAGCAAACTTTGGCGTAGTGATGTTGAAAAACGTGTCTGCGCCCGAAGCCTTCAATGAGTTCATCTGGCTGTCGATCGTTGGGTCAGTGACCTCGTAAGACTGCTTGGACACAATCATTGTTTTGGCCTTAGCGCCCAAACCGTCCTCAAACCCTTTTAGGTAGTCTTTGCCGTAGTCGTCGTTTTGGTAAAGCACAGCGATTTTTGCGTTAGGCGCTGTCTCAAGAATGTGTTCGGCGTAAATTTTTGCTTCGGACTGATAGTTGGGCTGCCAGCCCATGGTCCAGGGGAAATTCTTCGGGTCACCCCATTTGGTTGCGCCAGTGGCCACGAAAAGCTGTGGCACCTTGCGCTGGTTCATGTACTTGTGAATTGCCGAATTCGGAGGCGTACCGAGTGGGTTGAATACTGTCAGGACCTCTTCTTGCTCGACCAGTTTGCGGGCTTGCTCAACGGTCTTTGGCGGGCTGTAACCGTCATCTAAGGAAATGAACTTAATTCTCCGGCCGTTTATACCGCCCTCAGCATTGACCTTATCAAACCAGGCCGAAATTGACTTGCCGATTGTTCCGTAGGCTGAGGCCGGACCTGAATATGGGTTGATGTGGCCGATCTTAATTTCTTTATCGTTTGCACCAACGTCGTACTTATTTTGACTAGACGCAGGCCCAGCCGCCAGCGCGGTGGTCATAACAGCGAATCCAACAGCAAACGTTCTTCGTTTCATGGGGTCTCCTCCTTGGTTTTTGTGCCATCCAATGTAGCTTATGGAGGCCTAAACCGAGAGGTCCCTTCGTCGGGGCTTCGGGTCCGTTTGTACCAATGAAAGCGCCTGGGAGCCGAGTTACGTCAGGCGCTTCCTCGCAACGCGCTTACATTAGGCTCTGCGATCCACCCGAAGAAGCGCCACGTTTACCGGTTGCCTGAGCAGCCTGCGCATGTTCGGACTTCTTCTGAGCAACTTCGTGCTCGACGGTTTTCGGTGGCGGACGTCCTGCGGCGGCGGATTTTCCTGCCTCAGAAACCTCTACCTTAACTGCTGGCTCAACCTTGGGTTGCTCAGGTTCTCGTTTCGCCTCCACACGCTCTCGCTTCGGCGGTTCCTGAACACGTTGAACTGGCGCGCTGGCTTGTGTTTGACCTGGTGCTTGAATTGATGCCATCTAACTCTCCGGTGTCCCGATTACTGGTGCTTTATCGAAGATGACGCTAGGTTTGCAACAGGCGCTGGCGGTAGGCTTCACGAAGCTTTGCGAGCTCTTTGGAGGCTACTGCCTTTTTTGTCTTTGATGACTCTTTGCTGCTCAACTCGCCAACGAGTGCCTTCATCCGCGAGCCCATTGCGCTGCGATCGGGGTCGTCGGCGCCTGCATGAAGCGCGATCATCAATGCGTCGGTGAAATCGTCCATATTCAGGCTTACGGCGACAAAAGTCGGCGGAAGTTAGCCCGAAAATGTTTAGTGCAGTGTCTCGATCTATTTGATGCGATGTCTCGGCCTGTCTATTGCAATGTCTCGGTGCGTTTAATGCGATGTCTCGGTCATTCAAGATCACGCAATATTCATCTGTATGACTGACGAATCTTTGGTTTTTTGGCGTTATGACTAAGACAATTTCCAGCGCTTCGTACTTCCCTTCGACGAAAAGGGGCAATCTTTGTTGTTGCGGTGACAGTTTGTCTTGGATAAACTCCGCCGAGGATTGTTTAGGAGAGACTCATGATCCCACCGAGCTTTGATTACCACGCCCCTCGAACTGTCCAAGATGCAGTTGGTTTGTTAACCCAATTGGGCTCAGACGCAAAACTGCTCGCGGGTGGGCACAGTTTGTTGCCGATGATGAAACTGCGCTTTGCGCAGCCCGCGCATCTGATCGACCTCAATCGTATCGACGAGTTGCGAGGGGTGACAGACCACGGCGATTATGTGGTGATTGGCGCAATGACGGTTGAAAACGACTTGATTGAATCGCCGGTATTACGCGCAAAAGTTCCCTTACTTTCGGAGGCAGCTACGTTGATTGCCGATCCACAGGTGCGTAATCGAGGCACCATTGGCGGCGATATTGCTCACGGAGATCCAGCCAATGACCATCCAGCCCTGGCGCTTGCGCTCGATGCGAGCTTCAGTTTGCAGGGGCCAGAAGGGCGCCGCGACGTGAAAGCGGACGACTTCTTTCTGGGCATTTACACCACCGCCCTGGCGGAAGACGAGATTTTGGTGAGCATTCGTGTACCGGCATTCGCAGCCAGGACCGGGTGGGCCTACGAGAAACTTAAAAGAAAAACCGGTGACTGGGCAACAGCGGGGGCTGCCGTGGTGCTGCGCCTCGACGCTGGCGTCGTGAGTCATGTTCGGATTGCACTCACGAATGTCGCACCGACTGCGATCCGTGTTGCCACGGCCGAAGATGCCCTGCTTGGCCAAGCACTTACGGATGCAAGTATCAATGCTGCGGCTGAAGCGGCGATGGCCGCTTGCGACCCGGCTGAAGATTTGCGTGGCGACATTGAATACAAGACCGCGATGGCCGGTCAAATGCTCAAACGTGCGATTCGTGCCGCTGCGGCGCGTTGCTAAATAGCGATCAACAAAACAGGAATTTACTCATGGCAAAGAAAATTATCAGTGTGAAGGTCAATGGCCGCTTGCAGGAAAAGGCTGTCGAGCCTCGCACGCTGCTGGTTCATTTCCTGCGCGAGGAACTATGTCTCACAGGCGCACACATCGGTTGCGAGACAAGTCACTGTGGTGCGTGTACCGTCGATGTCGATGGCAAATCGGTGAAAAGCTGC
>JALQWJ010000102.1 GCA_023258775.1 Burkholderiaceae bacterium
AGCAAAATCAAATCGAGCCGATGCATGACGAAGTCGAGCAAGTGAAGCGGTGTAGCCGGATTCAGTACCAGGCCCGCCTTGCAGCCATGGTCCCTGATCAATTGCAAAGACCGATCAATATGTTCGGAAGCTTCGGGGTGAAAACTGATCCAATCCGCACCGGCCTGGGCAAACCCACTGATGAGTGCATCGACTGGCTTGACCATTAAGTGCACATCGAGCGGCAAACGGGTGTGTGGTCTTATTGCTTTACAAACCATGGGGCCGAAACTGAGATTGGGCACATAGTGGTTGTCCATCACATCAATATGGACCCAATCGGCACCACTTGCCTCAAGCGCACGCACTTCATCACCAAGTCTTGCGAAGTCAGCTGAGAGGATACTTGGCGCGATGTAGTAGCGGCTTTTCATCGGTATATGCTTAGACACGGCCTATTGTAATCAGACCTGCGGCGAATGCTTTTTGATCTTATGGCGTGGTTTCAGTGCATCATTGGAAACATTCCAATGACATTTCATCGACCCGGATTTCACGATGGCTGAACAACGTAAAGCAAGCTACCAATTCAAGATATCCGTGAAGACGGTTTATCTACCCGAGCAATCCTCGCCAGAGCAACAGCGTTATACCTTTGCCTATACGATCACGATTGCCAACACAGGATCTATCCCAGCTCAACTAATCAGCAGGCACTGGGTGATTACAACCGATGATGGCGAGGTTAACGAAATCAAGGGACTGGGGGTGGTTGGGCAGCAACCGCTTATCGCCCCCGGACAAGGCTTTGAGTATACGAGTGGTTCCCAGGTAAACACACCAACCGCGACCATGACGGGGAGCTACTTTTTTGTTGCAGAAGATGGCGAACGTTTTGAGCAAGAGATTCCGCCCTTTGTGCTAAGCATTCCACGCACCTTGCACTAAGGACTTCGGAGTCCTAAGTTTGCTTAACGTTTGCCTCCCATGGTCCACCAGACGATGAATAAGACAAGCGCAAGAATACCGAATGCTTCAAGATAAATCACCCACATCGCGCACGACCCCGTCGTTAAGAACCCCAAGACGCAAAAGCGCCCTCAGGAAAAGTAATTCATAACTTATTGTTTTCTTCGAGCATCTTTTCAAATTGAGCCATAGGGGCATAACCTGTTAAGCGTTTGCCGTTGGGGAAAAAAACAGTTGGCGTACCTGTTACACCTAGGCTGCGGCCGAGGTCCTTGAGTTTGGCAATCGGTGCGTCGCAAGAAGGCGATGCGGTTGGCGGCGATTTACCCGACAGCATCAAATCATTCCAGGCTTTCGCTTTGTCCGCAGCACAAAGCGCATTGCGGGATTTCACTTCGGAATCAGGCGAAAGAAGTGGCAGCACAAAAGTATATATCGTTATATCTTTAATACCAGATAGATCAGCACGCATCTTTCGACAGTAACCGCAATTCGGATCCTCAAAAACCGCCATTACTCGCCTACCATTGCCTTGTACCTGCTTAAAGGCTAGCTGTAGCGGCAAGTCCTTGAACTGTATGGCCGATAACTCCTCGGTTCGTTCTCGGGTGATATTTCGATTGTTTTTTAAATCGATTAATTGCCCTTCAATAAATGCATAGGCCGCTTTTTCATCGACGTAAATGAGGTCGGTGCCTAGTCTGACCTCATAAAGACCGGTAATGGGCGTGCGTGCGACCGCATCGACCTTGTATTTCCCCTTAAGCCACGCCTCGACAGCTTGCTTAATAGCCGACTCAACAGCGCTTGGCGTTGGAGCGACGACTTGAGCCCGTACTGTGTTCGGCTGTAAGCCAATAAGCGTCAGGCTTAAGAGGCTTGCGGCAAGCGGCATCGACAGCGCAAGCATCATCGCTGAAAAAACCTGCGCTTGACTTCGAATTGTTCGCATGAAGATTCCCGTATGTTTGAAGACCCGATCAATGAGAAGCCTGGGCGCAAAGCCCTAATCAGTGTGAAGATGCTGCCACTCCATTTACCTCGGGCCCTGTCTTACGGCATGTTGAACCATGAAGGATTGAAGCATTGAGCTGCCGGCAACCCTTGACCATGCCCAGTTCGCAAACCCACTGGCGATTTTAGGCAGGGGCTCACGAAAAGCCTGATAAAGACCTCTGGTTAGCCAAGAAATGGCAAGCACGGCTTCAGCACGTCGCCGAGCATAACGCTCCAAGACATAGACCGAACCCGGGTCGTGTCGAGCACCTGCGCCTGAAAGTACTTCGAGCAGTTCGATGATGTCACCGATGCCTAAATTCAGTCCCTGGCCTGCCATCGGGTGGACAACATGGGCTGCATCGGCAATCAGCAGCAGCCGATGTGCCGTGGGTCGATCAGTCAAGATCTCAAGAAGCGGAAATGACGCGGGTGTGTTTATGCATGCGCGCAAGTGGGGGGCATCACTGCCCAATGTTTCAATGAACCCCTGCACCTGTTTGCAAAGTGACTCAGGTTCGAGCACCGTCAACGACTGGGCATACGACTGGGGCGCAGACCAAACCATGCTCATTGCGAGACCTGGCAGCGGCAGCAGAGCGAGAATGCCCCGGTCGCTGAACCACTGATAGGCGGTATGGCGATGGTGACTGTCGATTTCAAAGTTTGCCACCACGGCCGTTGATTGGTAATCGAACTGCCTAATAGGCAGCTTAGCGAGTTGACGAAGGGCCGAATGCGCACCATCGCAACCGATGAGTAGTTTTGCACTGAGTTGCTGCCCATTTTCAAGCCGAATCGAGCGTAATCCGTCGTTCGCGCCACCACCCTCTGGCTCAAGGCTCAGCAAGGACTCTTTCAAACGAAGCACATTCGTCATTGCTACGGCTTGCTGACCGGCAGCAAGTAGCTCGGATTGTTCGACAGTAACTGCGAGTTGATCGACCGCAGCCCGGTATGCATCAAGCACAATTGGAGGCGGACTTGCCCAGGGGGGGGCCTCCAAATGCATACGGTCAATCACACCAACTCTGGCAGCATCGATTGCCGCACTTAATCCTTGTTGAGTCATCCAATCCCAACTGCTTGGCGAGATCGCAAAGATGCGTTGATCAAACCCGCTTTTTTGGCGCAAGAGAGGTGGATCGGGACCAATGAGTGCACATCGATAGCCCAACCTTGACAGACCCTGTGCGACAAACAAACCGGCAACCGAGGCACCGATCACCGCAATATCCACAGCCAACCCGCCACTAAGCGACGAAAAAGCCACATCGCTTGCCCGTTTCGACGGAAAGGGAATGGGTGGAGGCTGCATTGGCGCAGAAGTTGGACTAGAAAAGGCGTTCATGAACTTTGTCTTTAGCGATCGATTATAGAAGGACCGCTATGCTTGCAACTTGAAGCGCTTTTAAGCATGAGGCCCTTTTGTGTGATGGGCTAGGAGAGCAAAGTCATGATCAATAAAATATTCGCTTCTTCGGAAGAGGCGCTCGCTGATGTACAAGATGGCGCAACCATTCTGATTGGCGGCTTTGGCAGCGCAGGGCTGCCAACCCATTTGACGGATGCCCTAATTGCCAAGGGCGCTCGCGAACTGACCGTGGTGAACAATAACGCTGGTAATGGCGAAAAAGGCCTGGCCGCCCTGATGAAAGCTGGATGCGTGAGGAAACTGATTTGCTCCTTTCCCCGTCAGGTGGACTCCTGGGTCTTCGATGAGTTGTGGCGAGCGGGAAAGATCGAACTAGAACTCGTTCCTCAAGGTAATCTGGCAGAGCGCATTCGAGCGGCCGGCGCTGGAGTCGGCGCGTTTTATACCGCTACAGGATTCGGAACAGAACTAGCAAAGGGCAAGGAAACCAGACAAATCAATGGCCGCGATTATGTGCTTGAATTCCCTATTCACGCAGACTTCGCACTCGTTGCTGCAGAAACCGGAGATCGCTGGGGAAATCTAACTTATAGAAAAACCGCTAGAAATTTCGGGCCAATTATGTGTATGGCAGCAAAGACTGCGATTGCCCAAGTTCACCATATTGTTGAACTCGGTTCGATTGATCCTGAACATGTCATTACCCCAGGGATTTTTGTTAAACGCGTCGTACAAGTTGAGCGCGTGGCCTACGACCCGACCCCAGCAAAGCGTGGAGAACAGCGCCCATGAATCGTTACAGCCGTAATCAAATGGCACAACATGTTGCCCGCGACATTCCCGAAGGCGCCTATGTCAATTTGGGTATCGGTATGCCGACCTTGGTCGCTAACCACATCCCGGCAGATCGGGAGATTGTTCTACAAAGCGAGAACGGTCTACTGGGCATGGGGCCCGCACCGGACGCGGGCGAGGAGGACTATGACTTGATCAACGCGGGCAAGCAGCCGGTAACGCTGCTTCCAGGCGCCTCTTTTTTTCATCATGCCGATTCATTTGCGATGATGCGTGGTGGCCATCTCGACATCTGCGTGCTTGGGGCCTTTCAGGTTGCCGTGAACGGTGACCTTGCCAATTGGCATACCGGTGAGCCCGATGCAATGCCTGCAGTCGGAGGCGCGATGGATCTGGCAAGCGGGGCAAAACAAGTGTTCGTGATGATGGAACACCTCACCAAGAAAGGTGAGAGCAAAATTGTCGAACATTGCAGCTATCCGCTCACCGGATTGCGTTGCGTCTCCAGGGTTTACACCGACTTGGCTACGATACACATCACAAGCCACGGTCTTTTTGTCGGCGATCTTGTTGAGGGCTTGAGTTTGGAGGACCTGATCAAGCTTTCCGGCGTCAAGATGCAAGCCCTCAACAACTGAAGCAAGCCAGGCGCTCATGCTCTAAACCTGAAGGCATTCTTAACCGTAAGTTCATGTAAGGCGGCAGGAGGGCCTTACATGTGGACAACGCGCTATCACTCGCTTTTCGGATTCAGACAGCTGTTGGTGCCCTAAACGCTGCACCTTCGGTGCAAGCTCGCCCGAGACCTCAAATTGTCCCGCGCAAGGTTGTTACCCCTGAGAAACCAGGAGAATTCGCTGCCACGCTCGAACAAATTCAGCAAACCCGAGTTCGTTAAATTCACCGCCCCAAAATCCCGCACTTTTCGATATCATGCGGGGGATGAATACTGCCACAGCTAAGAAAAAAGCAACCTACTGGGAACGCATTCGTTACGACGCCTCGGCTCAATCGTCGATGTATGTTGTCGTGGATCAAGGACGCTTGATCATGGCAACCACATCCCTCAATCTTGCGCGGCAAACCTTCGCGAAAGTGCTTCAAGGTCTGGGCATTGACGGATTGGTGGGCGAAAAGGTGCAACCGGCGTTAGAGCCAGTCGAAACCAAATCTGATTCAGTCGCAGAAACCTCAGCCAGTCAAGAAACCGCGAGCTAGCAATTTGCTTCTTAAGCTTGCAACGCGAATCGACAAAACGCTTTAATTAGCAGAAGTTTGTCGCTGATAAGTTCTTGCAAATTCGTTTGCAGAACTAATGAAGTCCGACACCCTTGTTATATTAATAATTACTGCCGGATCAGGACGGGGAAGTTTGGCTGCCATCGATGTTGACAGCTGTCCGATACGTTGGCCATCAACGCTGTACTGTGCGTTGTCGGGCAGCCTTAGTTGTGCGGGCGCGAGTGCTGAGGCGTACTGAGCTAAGTTATCCATGATGCTGTCGATTAGTCACTGACAATTCACATTGGTTAAACCGAATTAAGGGCCCGACCGTGGGTCAGGTTTTTATCCGTGCTTAGGAAGGAGAACGGCGATTCAACTTCCAATGTTTATACATGCATCTGCTCTAAGACGCGCGATCAATCGACTTCTGGAAACCGCTTCGCAAGCCGCTCGATAACATATTCCACGATTCGATCCTGATCCCTTGATGGGTTGAAATTCTTTTCCCGTTCAAAGTAGCCGATCGCCCCAAGCCAATAGAACTCGATGACTGGATAGACGAGGTCGAAATCAGGGTCCCGATTCCAGGCCCGCAGAATCGAGCCATGCGCTCTTGCGCGTTGATGCGGTTGATTCGCAAGCTTCACAATAAAACGCAAAACCTGTGCT
>JALQWJ010000103.1 GCA_023258775.1 Burkholderiaceae bacterium
CTACATGGACGTCGTCATGCTCGCACAACATGGTGTGGACTATGCGGTTGCAACCCTTGGCACGGCAACCAGCCTTGAGCACTTATCCAAACTTATCAAGCTTGTTGACCGGGTTGTCTTTTGCTTTGATGTTGACGCTGCGGGCCGCCGAGCCGCTTGGAAGGCGCTTAACACGGCATTGCCGCTTGCCATCGATGGCAAGCGTTTTGAGTTTTTGTTTTTGCCACCCGAACACGATCCAGACAGTTTTGTACGCCTTGAGGGTGCCGCTGGCATGGCCAAGGCGCTTGATCAAAGCGAACCACTATCCGCATGCTTGATGCGCGAACTCGTCCAAACCCATGGTGAAAACAGTGCCGAGGACCGCTCAGCACTGCTTGCTGCCGCCATCCCCTTGCTCACCCAATTACCGCTTGCCGCCTTGCGCATGCAATTGAGTCGAGAGCTTGCTGACCGGGTGCACATTAGCGTGAACGAACTCAATCAGCTTGTGCAGCAGCACGCAGCACAACTGGCCAAGCGGCAGCAGGGCTTTGGGCGTTTGCATGCTGAGTCTGCAAGAGGCGCTTCGGAGCAAGTTAGGCGCGAAATCAGGCAAGAGGGTGCAGAAACGATAGACGCACGCGATGGGCGTGCCCAAAGCTTGGTAAGCAAGGGCTATGGACTCAACAAGGCCCAACTGATCGCACCACGCCACGAGGCGATCGGTATGATTGAAAAAGCGCTTATTTTATTGTTGCGTTTTCCCGCACTTAAGCTGCGTGATCCATCGCCCCTTCAAGCATTCTGGCCGGACCTTTTGGTCGATGCCATGAGCCCGATGGTGCTGGACTTTGTTCACGAGGCCGTCGATTTGCCTGAAATTAGTCTGCGTCTGGATAAGCTTTGTGCGTCGAATCCTGAACAGTGGACGCCCTGGCGAAAAAGCTTAAACCGAGCGATGGCTTGGGTCATGCTGATCGATGAGCAGGCTGCAACCAGTGAATATAAGGGGGCGCTTTTGCAGCTTGCCGATCAAAAAATCAGGGAATTGATCGACGATTTGGTGTTGAAAGGTCTATCGGACCCTGCAGAGCGCTCGCGCTATGAGGTCTTAATGGCACACAGAAAGGCTATTCGGGCAGGCGAATTCAGCCTCTCTTGACACTGGGGATATAATCGAAGGTTACTCTGCGCAAGCTTAAAGCTATGCGTACGGCCCTGTCGTGACGCTTTTTGGGAATCGTTCATGCCTGCTCAACCAAAATCCACTGCCTCTAAGTCTTCATCGGCTGCCACGAAATCGGCGCCAGCCGCTAAGAAAAAAACGGCTGCTCCGGAAGCAACAACGGCTGCGCCTGAGGCGATTTCGGCTGCGCCTGAGGCGATTGGAGATGTAAAAAAGCCAGCTGCAAAAAAGCCAGCTGCAAAAAAGCCGGCAGCGGCAAAGTCCTCAGCGGTTAAGTCCTCAGCGAAAAAGCCAGCCCCTAGAGCTGAGCAATCTGCTGATGCAGATCAAGCAATGAACGCCACAAAGGCGCAGAAAACCACGGCGACCGATACCAAGAAAGCCGCCCTCAAAACCCCGAGAAAGCCAGGCAAAACCTCAAAAAAGGCCTCGGCAAGCATGCAGGGTTTGCTGTCGAAAGAGGTTGAGGCAGCCGTCATCGAGGTTGTCGAGGCGGCATCGCGCGACGGGTTGCAGCCGCTTATTGTTGAGCTGCCGCGATCAACAATGAAAAAGAAGTCGGTAAAAGCGCAACCTAAGCATGCTAAAGACGCTTCAAAAACAGCAAAGAACCAAGATAGGGCAGCAAAAGCGACAACAAAGGCCCAAGCCTCGGTAACCATGGCAGAGGCCGATGCACCGATGACAGAAGTATTGGCTGTGGAGGCGGTGGAAGCGCTGCCAACGCTTGCAAGTACGCCGGCAAAAAGTGCAGCAAAGACCGAGAAGGTCGCAAAGCTCAAAAAAGCTGATAAAGCCGAGAAGGTCGCAAAGCTTGCAACCGCAGATAAAGCTGAAAAGACTGACAGCAAACCTGCGAAAGAAGCTTCCAACGCGCAAGCTAAGGAAGACGCCAAAAAGCTTGAATCTACGGCAAAAGCAAAGGCAAAAGCCAAGACCAAAACGAAGGCGAACGAACTTGATGATCTTGGCGATGATGATCTCGATATGGATCTTGCTGATCAGGACTTGGGCGAAAAGTCCAAATCCAAGGACTCTGCCAAATCCAAGCGTGGTCGTCCGAAAAAGACTTCAGATGCAGACGCGACAGATAGCGATGGCGAGGATTTGATCGCTGGCGATGAAGAATTTGGCGACGAGGAAGTGCCGCCTGAGGTTGAAGAAGTTGAAGAGGTTGAGGCCATCGAAGCGACGCCAAAACCCAAGGGTCGCAGGGCAAGTGCCAAGGAAAAAGCGCTCATCAAAGAGGCTTTTGCAAGGCGCGCGCTCTCAGAAGAAGAGCTTGAGGCTAAACGAAATAAGCTTAAGCAGTTGATTCGACTTGGTAAAGAGCGCCGCTATCTCACTTATGGCGAGATTAATGACCATCTAGGCGAGGATCTTGTCGACGCTGAAGCGATTGAATCGATCATCACAACCTTTAACGATATGGGCATCCAGGTCTTTGATCAGGCACCAGATGCTGAAACACTGATCATTTCCTCGGATGCGCCGGTCGTTGCCAATGACGATGACGCTGAGGAAGAGGCTGAAGCAGCCCTGTCCACGGTGGATAGCGATTTTGGTCGTACGACCGATCCCGTACGCATGTACATGCGTGAAATGGGTTCAGTCGAGCTACTTACTCGTGAAGGCGAAATCGAAATCGCCAAACGAATCGAGGAAGGCCTCAAGGACATGGTGATGGCTATTTCAGCCTGTCCGATGACAGTGCAGGAGATACTCAACGATGCTGATGCAATTCGCGAGGGGAAAAAGCGGGTTGATGAAGTGGTCGATGGCATTGTTGATCCCAACGCTCTGGAACCTGATCCTTCACCGCCTTCCCAGGCCGCAGACTTTGCCGATGAGGAGGAAGAAGGTGCTGCACTTAGTGCAAAGCTTGAAGAACTCAAAGGGTTGGCACTTGAACGCTTTGACAGGATTCGTGTGAATTTTGACCAAATGCGCGCGGCATTTGATCAGCAGGCATATAAATCTGAGTTGTATAACGTAGCACAGAAATCTATTCAGGACACCCTGCTCGAAATTCGTTTCACCGCCAAAATGGTTGAACGCCTAGCAGATACCTTGCGCGGTCAGGTCGAACGGGTAAGAGCGTTTGAGCGGCAGCTTGGAAATTTATGTGTTCATCGGGTTGGTATGTCGCACAGCTATTTTGTCGCGAATTTTCCAGGTCATGAAACGAATCTGCTCTGGGCAGAGCAGCAATTGCAGCAAGAACAGGCCTGGAATGGTGTGCTTCGCCGCAATATCCCAGCAGTGCAGGATATTCAGCAAAAACTGATCGACCTACAAGCCCTGGTGCTCTTGCCTCTGGCTGATTTAAAGGCTATTCACAAGCGCATGGTTGCTGGTGAGCAAAAAGCAAGACGTGCTAAAAAAGAAATGACTGAGGCTAATCTGAGGCTTGTGATTTCGATCGCGAAAAAGTACACCAATCGGGGACTTCAATTCCTTGACTTGATCCAGGAAGGCAATATCGGATTAATGAAGGCGGTCGATAAGTTTGAATATCGCCGTGGCTATAAGTTTTCCACGTATGCAACCTGGTGGATTCGCCAGGCCATCACGCGCTCGATCGCCGATCAGGCTCGGACAATTCGAATTCCTGTTCATATGATTGAAACGATCAATAAAATGAATCGCATCTCAAGGCAAATTCTCCAGGAAACAGGACAGGAACCCGATCCCGCGACGCTTGCCGAGCGTATGGACATGCCCGAAGACAAGATTCGCAAGATTCTTAAGATCGCTAAAGAGCCTATATCGATGGAGACACCGATTGGCGATGATGATGACTCACACTTAGGCGACTTTATTGAAGATACGACCACACTTGCACCTTCAGACGCTGCCTTACATGAATCGATGCGCGATGTGGTGAAAGAGGTACTTGATTCGCTCACGCCACGCGAGGCAAAGGTTTTGCGGATGCGTTTTGGGGTTGAGATGAGCACAGACCATACCCTTGAGGAAGTCGGTAAGCAATTTGATGTCACCCGTGAACGTATTCGGCAGATTGAAGCCAAAGCCTTGCGAAAACTCAGGCACCCAAGCCGCTCCGATAAATTAAAGAGTTTTCTCGAGGGCGGCTAGACAGGCTGCAAGCAGTGTCAAGCTCCCAGAACTGGGCATAGGGCCGTTTGCCGATTTGAAGGAATCACACAGATGTCGACAAAAACTGTAATCGGGGTGATCGGTCTGGGAGCCGTAGGCACTCGAAGCCTGAGTTATTTGTTGCAAGAGCCAGCGCTTCAAGTGAGTGCGATTTGGGATCCTGCCACCGAGTCGCGTCAGCACGAGATTGTTGGTGCTGCGGTTTTAGGTGGGGTTCGCTTTGCAGACGATGCAGCTGACGTAATTAAGCATAGCGATCTTGTTTATATCGCAACACCGCCTAAGTTTCATCGCAGTTATGCTCAACAGGTGCTAGAGGCGGGGAAGCTTTGCTGGTGCGAAAAGCCGCTTTCTGTATCTGAGCACGACGCCCTGGCTATGATTGAGTACGCAAGGCGCGCCAAGCTTCCAACGGCGGTGAACTTTGCCTACGCATCGGCATGGTGCGCCCAAAAAATGCAAACGCTTGTAGGACCTGGGACTGAGCTTGGAAGCCTGCGCGGCATTTCGATTCAACTTCATTTCAAGACCTGGCCAAGACCTTTTCAAGCCCACGCAAGATGGCTTGCCCAAAGGGAAGAAGGTGGCTTTGTGCGTGAGGTCTTATCGCATCATGTTTATCTGGCGCAGCGATTGCTGGGTCCGTTGCAAAAGATCGCCCACGAGATCACCTACCCGAGCTCTGAGCAAGCGCTCGAGCATGCAAACCAAACCGAGACAGCGCTGATCGCATCGCTTCGCAGCCAAGACGCAATGATGGTTCAAGTCTCGGCGATGGTTGGCGGATGGCGTGATGCGAGCGAGCTGAAGGTTTTCTGTGACAAGGGTGCTGCGCGAATCAGCGACTGGTATCGCCTTGAGGTTGATCATGGCGAGGGGTTTACGAGCCTTTCTGAATCAACGCATGATCCGCGAGACGCTGCCTACCGGCGACAGGCTGCTCATATTGCTGCTTTTGCACAGGGCAAACCCCACACCTGGGCCAGTTTTGAAGATGCCTGGCAGGTGCAATCACTCATCGAATCCTTGCTTCACTAATGACCGTCTTAACGCGGGTCGATCGCTTGTAGTGTTTCCCAGCGCTCGAGCAAACTAATTAGTTCAAGCTCGATTTGCTCAAGTCGAGCATGATCCAGGCGCATTTGCGCTGACCCTTGACGATAATAATCCGCTGAGGCCATGGTGGCTTGCAATTTTGCCTGATCACTTTCCAAGCTATCGATGCGGTTCGGAATCGCCTCAAGCTCGCGCTGTTCTTTATAACTGAGTTTTCGACGAAGTTTCGTGGCTTGCTCATCGTTGTCAGCCTGCGGTGTGGCGATCGTCGTTGCCAAAGCGCCTTCGTCACCTGTGCGTTTTTCAATTGGCCATTGGCCACCCTGATCGATCCAGTCGCTATAACCACCGGGGTACTCGCGCCAGGCACCGTCGCCAAGCGCCACAAGGGTTTGGGTGGCAACCGCATCCATAAAAGCGCGATCATGGCTTACCAGCAAGACGCTGCCTTCGTATTGTTGTAGGCTTGATTCCAATAATTCGAGCGTTTCTAAATCAAGATCGTTTGTTGGTTCATCCAAGATCAAAAGATTGGCTGGTCTTGCGAACAATCGCGCAAGCAATAGTCGATTACGTTCGCCGCCTGAAAGGGTCTTAACGGGTGATTGAGCACGTCTTGGCGAAAACAAA
>JALQWJ010000104.1 GCA_023258775.1 Burkholderiaceae bacterium
TGCATTTGAAGTTGGGGCCGCATTAGACGATGAGGCTGATGCTGTTGATGCTGCTGCGTTAACCCCGGACCTGGCTGATGCCGAGTGCAAAACCTTGGTGTCGCTGATCTCCTCGTGAAACTCCAGGCACAAACCCATCGCATGGCTTGCATCGATGCGGATGCGATCATTTGCCCACACATGAGGAACCGATTGTTGGAGCAAGCAGGTTCGCAAGGCAATCAGGTCTCGGCAGGCAATGTTTAATTGGTGCATATAGCCGCCTTCCTCGAGTTTAGGATCGGCCTCGATCACTAAATTGGCTGGCCAAACACGAGCATCGCCCACTAATTGCTGCAGCAGTCTTTGCTCGCGATCTAAGTCTGCAACCTTTGCATAAGCTGCCGTGATCTCGCAAGCCTGATTGGGATGTTGCATCCATGGCTTATGCCAAACCAGATGGGGCTTTTCATGCTGACAGAAATAATAACGTCCTGCTTGAGAATATTCGGGCGCTACGCGAACGGTTTGAAACACCGCTTCATCGTTTAGATCACCGACTTGCACCGGACGAGAAAATCGGTCCGGTTTGCTCACCGGTGCGCCTCGCGCGATACATTGTTGGTAGGTCTCCGATGCGTCGTGACTACGCCAGACCCAGGCATTTAAGCCTGCCGGTGCATCGCGCACCTCGGGGCGCTTGTCACGATTTTCTGGCAGATAGCCGAGTAATTCGATGTAACTGTTATCGAGAATGATCAGATGGTTGATGGTTCCCAGGCTATGGTAGCCACGTTCGGTGACGAAAAATCCCATGGCTCGAAAGCGTTCAAGGGCTTGATCCATTTGATCATGAACAACGACGACGGCGTGATCGAATTCCATAACTGTCCTCAAGTCATTTCCCGGAATGCTGCAAGCAGCGTTTGTGTCAAATGGTAGCCTTAAAGCGCTCGGCCTATGGTTTCATTTGCCGCAGCAGAATTTGCCTTTATTGACGATTCAGGAGTTATTCAACATGCCTTTGATCCATGTCACCCTTTTTGAAGGTCGTAGCGTCGAGCAAAAGCGCGACTTTGCCGAACAAATCACCAAAGTCGCGAGCGATACCTTGCAGTGCTCGCCCGATTCGGTCGATGTGATTTTTGAGGATGTAAAGCGCTCAGATTGGGCAACGGCAGGACGTCTGCACAGCGACAACCCTGCGTGATTGCTCGGATCCTTGCGCTTGCTGCGCCGTCTGCGGCGGTCTCAGCAGCGCAAGTGTTTACCCAATTTGCTGAGACACTGGTCGCTGCAAAACTTGGTACTGGGGCGCTGGCGGCATGGTCAATTACGCTGCCTTTTGTACTGTTATTGCAGCAAACCTCAGCAGGCGCCATGGGCGGTGGGGTTTCTTCAGCGATTGCACGGGCCCTTGGCGCCAATGATCAGGCGCAGGCCTGCGCACTGGTTAAACATGCCTTATGGATCGCCCTGGTCGCTGGGTTAGTGTTTGCAATTCCTTTAAGCATTTTCCTGCCTTGGCTCATTGGCAGACTCGCAGGCGATGAGATTGCCCAACTCAATCGCTTTTACCCCTTTGCTGCCTTCGGTCTAGCGGCGGTCCCGGCTTGGCTGGTCAATACCTTATCAGCGATTCTCCGCGGCGGGGGCCAGCACCGCATCGTTGGACGTTTGATGGTGTCCGCATGGCTTGTGCTTTGCATCATGATGCCCCTATGCGCACTCATATTCGAACTTGGACTTGCTGGCATTGGTTTAGCGCAGGCCTTGGTCTTTACAGTCGCTGCCTGGTTGATGTGGCAAAAAGTACGTGCTGGCCAAGCGGGATTTGTCCCTGATCTGACGCTTAAACCACAACTTATATTGTTTAAGAAAATATTATCAGTTGGTTTGATGGCCTGCGCGCTTGCCCTAATTGCAAACCTCACGACCTTTCTTGTTAATGCACGACTTGCCGCCTTCGGTACTGCTTATGTTGCCGCCTATGGCATAGCTGCAAGGGTCGAGTTCTTAATGGTGCCAGTAGCCTTTGGTGTTGGCGCGGCACTGACGGCCTTGGTTGGGCACGCGGTGGGTTCTGGGCAGTGGCAGCAGGCAAGACGGATTGCTTGGACGGGTGCTGCGATGGCATTCGTGGTCACCATGCCATTTGGGCTTTGGGTGGCCATATGGCCTGATGTGCTTGCCTCGTTCCTCACTAGCGATCCTCAGGTCCAGGTACATGCTGCAACAGCGCTTTCTTATCTCGGTTGGGGATTGGCGCCCTTTGCCGTTGGCATGACGCTTTACTTCGCTTCTCAAGGGGCGAATCGCATGCGTGGGCCCTTGCTTGCCGGGATGTTCAGGATCTCGATTGCCGTCGGGCTAGGTGCTTTACTTGCACAGCATTTCCAACCAGCGGCAAGTGCTTACTATCTTTCGGTTGCTTGTGCGATTACGATTTATGGCTTGGTTGTTGCCCTTTCGGTTCGCCCCGGGGTCTGGTCTGAGCCTAGTGTTTCAAAATCCTTAGCAAATTTGAATGATCGTCGGTAAACACGCCGACATCATCTCGAAGACTGATTGCTTTGGCTTCCTTAAACGCAGGATGTTGAAGTAGGGTCTTATTTTTCGTCATTACAATTTGATCGGTATGTAAATACCAACGTTCTGGACCGGTGGTGAACTGTGGACTATCCTCGATCAGAACAGCCTCCAGCCCAAAGCTGTCTGCAAGGCGTTTTGCAACTGGTTGTAGGTCAACGAAGCGGTTGGTCGCTTGGAACACGATCACGCCTCCTGGGGCCAGATGTTTAACGTAGGCAGCCATGGCCTCTCTGGTTACCAGGTGGATCGGAATCGAATCACCGGAAAATGCGTCAACCGCCAAGACATCATACTGTCGGGGTGCTTCACGCTCAAGCGCAAGTCTGCCATCGCCCAATACGATTTCATAAGGAGCCTTCATCCGGCCCAGAAAACTAAACTCCTTTTTTGCGAGTTCAACCACTACCGGGTTGATTTCATAGATCACCCACTGATCGCCAGTATTTGCATACGCTGCAAGCGCCCCTGCACCAAGTCCAATCAAACCAACACGCTTGGGACCTTCCGGCATCGCTTCGAAAAGTCTGCCATAACCGCTGCTCGGGCCGTAGTAAGTTGCAGGCATCATCTCAAAGGGTTCACCTTGGAGTTGTCCTCCATGGTTGATGGCGCCGTGCAACATATAGCGGAAACCAGGTTCGGAAGGGTAATCGCGGGTGCGTACAACCCCATAAAAGTTGCGCTCCATTTCGCGAATGCCAAGTCGATACTCTTCAAGTTCTTGATGGACAAGAAAGATAACGCCGGCCAAAAGTCCTGCACTACCCAGGCGCCAAACCCACTGCGAATTCAAGCTTCGCCATAGCAGTACAAGTGCAATGACGGTCACCGTGATGTGTAATTCGTAATAGCCGGATAGCAAAAGTGGTGCGCCAATTGCAATCGAAAGTGCACCTAATGCACCACCGAGCGACATCGCAAGATAAAAGCGGGTGAGTTGGCTGGGATGCGGTTTAAGCGATGCGAGTTCACCGTGACAAAACATACAGACCGCAAAAAGGCCGGCAGCATAGAGCCCGGATACTTGAAAAAGGGCAAGTGAATCAGCGAAGTAAATCATCAAAGGCAAACTAAGCGCAGCCGTTACGGCCCAGAAACCTCGGTGGTACCAAGCTGGACGGTCAAAGCAAACAATGAAGCTGATGAGGTAAAGCGCAAGAGGAAGTACCCACAAGAACGGGACCGAAGAAATGTTTTGGGTTAGATGATTAGTAACCGCAAGCAGTACGGCTGAACCCAGGGCAGATAACAGGACCCAGGATAAGGTTCTGCTGAGCGATGGCGAAGCGTCCTGATCTTGTGCTACATGGCTGGATGACAGCTGTATTGAGGTGTTCGTCGGCAGGACGCTGATCATTGTCGATGGAGGTCGATCTTTGCGGTGCGCTGATCGACCTCCAGCCTACCCAAATGCAAAGTATTGCGAAGACTGCGTAGCCGATCGACCAGGCGATTGCTGTTTCGCGGCCACCGAAAAAGGGTTCAATCAGGGTTGGATAACCAAGCAGGGCCGCCAGGGAAGCCGCATTAGACAAGGCAAATAAGCGATAGGGTACCGCTTGCCGAAAACTGCGCCAGTACCATGCCTGGATAAGTGGGGTTGTCGTGGAAAGCAAAGCGTAGGGCAGACCAATGGTTGCAATTAGTAAACCCAGGATCCGAAGGATCGGGTCTTCGTCGCCTAGCGGCTTCCAGGACTCGCTTGCGATAATTGGAAGGCTTACCAGCGAAAGCAGGAGCAGCGTTGCATGTAAGCCAACTTGCCGCGTTGCGTTAAGTTGATGAACGCTACGATCAGCATAGGCGTAGCCGGCGAGCAAAAGACTCTGGAAGAACAACATGCAAGTATTCCAAACCGAAGCTGAGCCGCCAAACCATGGCAGGATTTGTTTGGCAATGAGTGGTTGGACAAGAAAAAGTAAGAAAGCAGACAGAAAAATCGTAAGGGCGTAGGGAAACATTGAGCGCGTTTTTGATGGGCTATTGAGTTGGCCTCAGCGCCTGAGGCGCTTGTGTCGATTTTTACAGCTGCGCCGAAGCATTAAGACAAGACACGAAAATGCAAGGTTCAAGGGCCGTATACAAAGGCTTGAAGAAGGGCAGAGTTTTTAGGCTTGCCCTTTCTTTTAGTTCGAGCGACTTCCTAAGCTTGACTGATGCTGCAAGGATTTAAGCAAAATTCTTTTCTGCAAAGTCCCAGTTCACCAGTGCCCAGAATCCATTAAGGTAGTCGGGTCGACGGTTGCGGTGATCGATGTAGTAAGCGTGTTCCCATAAATCACAGGTGAGCAAGGCGGTATCGCCCTGGGTGATCGGTGTGGCGGCATTGCTGGTATTCACAATATCAAGGCTGCCGTCTGCCTTTTTGACGAGCCAAGTCCACGACGAGCCAAAGTTACCGATCGCGCTTTTGGTAAAGGCTTCCTTAAACGCAGCAAAGCTTCCCCATTTTTGGTTGATAGCAGCAGCTAAGGCACCGCCGGGTTCACCACCACCTTGTGGTTTCAGACCGTTCCAGTAAAAAGTATGATTCCAGACTTGAGCCGCATTATTGAAAATGCCGCCTGAAGATTTTTTTACGATCTCTTCAAGACTAGCCTGCTCAAACTCAGTGCCTTTGATCAAATTATTGAGATTGGTGACGTAAGTCTGGTGATGCTTGCCGTAGTGAAACTCAAGGGTTTCTTTTGAGATGTGGGGGGCAAGTGCATCCATTGCGTAGGGAAGTGGGGGCAGAACATGTTCCATCGACGGGCTCTCCATGTTGATGTGTTGCGAAACAGCGTAATGACGCGGGCGAAGTTTAACGGTCAGAAGCTGTCAGCGTGGAATTGCCCCTTGTAAATTTTGGCTACAGGACGAGCATAGGGGCCAATCTTTGCGGTTTGAAGCCCTAAGGACACGAGAGACTCGGCAAGCTTGGTCGCAGCGGCAACACCGTCGACCACAGGCACGCCAAGTTCTTCGCTTAACTCAGCGGCAAGTTGCGCCATACCTGCGCAGCCCAAAACAATAGCCTCAATTTGGTCTTCGGCTAAGGCCTTGCGAATCTCGGCGGTAATCCGCGCTCTGGCATCAGACTGCGGATCTTCGAGCTCTAAGACGGGTACTTCGCTTGCGCGCACCCGAGCACATCGCGTGGCCAGACCATAGCGTTTCAAGTTGTGCTCAATCGCAGCGACCGAGCGCGACAGTGTTGTAATCACCGAAAACCGGTTGCTGATCATGCTGGCAAGGTGGAACGCTGCCTCACCGATGCCAAGCACGGGTGCTGCTGTCAGGCAGCGGGCTGCTTCAAGTCCAGTGTCGTCGAAGCAAGCGATCACAAAAGCATCGTATTGCCCATCGTTTTGGCGAATCAAACGCAAAAGGCC
>JALQWJ010000105.1 GCA_023258775.1 Burkholderiaceae bacterium
AGGTGGTTTATAGCCTGGTACCTTTGTAGCAGCTTCGTCCATCTCTTTCGGGCTTAGCAACACAATTGTCTTCATTGATACGATGCCACTTGCTGCTACTGCCAATGAAGCGGCGGTCATTGAGACATTGTCCGGTGCTTCGATTACAGCAACGATATCGTAGTCGCCGAATGAGAAATAACAACTTTCAAGCTTGCCGCCAATTTGTTTGCACAGTGCTTTAATCGCGTTAACCCGTGCACTGCCGCCCTGAGCGATAAGACCAGCTGCCCCTTGAGCATTATAGTTTCCTAAGACCATATACTTTGCCATACCTTGCTCCTTTGGCTCGTTGAAATTATGCGAATAGACTAACCGCTGTCGCAGCGCTTGTCATTAAGCAAATTGGTTATCGAGCTCGACCAGGCATTTCATCGGCTGAGCCCTGCGTCAGTTTTCATGAAGGTGGTGTTGTGATGGACTGGTCGTACTTTGTTTTGGCTGAACTTTTATTTTTCGTTTTGTTTTTGCTTTTTTTGCTCTGGCAATATTTGTCGCTTAAAAAGGACAAAGCGCTATTGAAGGCCCAGCGCGAAGCAGAGGCCCGCGCTTTGGCGGATGCCCAAAACCAGTCGCAACTTGATGAACAAGCTGCCAGGCACAGCGCTAATCAAGACTCCACTTGATCCACAGGCAACATTTGCACCACACACTTCATAAGCAAAGCCACCAAAGGATGCTTGCCAAACTAGCCAGGTTCGGTTTATAACCAAATAAGTAAAAAACCGTACGAATAAGCCCGTTAACACTGCTTCATTGCTGTTCGGGTGCTGTTTTTGGAGCAAGCGCGTTGAATCCAAGCACCAATGAGTTAGATGACGATTTCACCATGGACCCGCAACTTCGGCTGTCTGAAGCTGGCAGCCTGCGTCGTTGGTTGTTTAACTGGCTCTTGAATAGTGAGATCGAGGGCAACTACTACCAGTTTATTGAACGCTGGGTCGCTTTGCTGATTATTGCGAATCTGTTTGCGCTCGTGTTCGAGCATGTACCTGCGATTTATCAGCCCTATGCACACTGGTTCCATGTGTTTGACCTTGTCTCGGTTGGTGTTTTTACCCTCGAGTACCTGCTGCGCCTTTATCTGGCGCCCGAAGACAAGGAGTTCAAGTCATCAAGCCTGCCTCGCCTTGCCTATGCGCGTAGCCCCTTTGCACTGATCGACTTGATTGCAATCCTGCCCTTTTATCTTGCGGCTTTCGTACAACTCGACTTGCGCATGCTCAGGGCATTGCGTTTGTTACGAATATTTAAATTATTTAGGGTTTTGATCCCCGCCTTTCGCGAGTTTCAGCAACTCAACGCAGGTCGAAGCTTTCGGCAAAAACTTCACGCGCTAGTTTGGCCAGGCGAATACGGTGGCCGTCTCCACGATTACTTTGACACCTTCATCATGGTATGGGTCGTCGTGTCGGTGGTTGCAGTGATTCTGGAGTCGGTCGCATCGATCAACTATATCTTGAATCTTGAATTTATCGTTCTTGATACGATTGCGGTTGGCGTTTTTACGCTTGAATATTTGTTGAGGATTTATACCGTTGTTGAGACGACGGAGCACAAGCACGCTTTTTTCGGTCGCTTTAAGTATGCGAGGTCGGGTAACGCGATCATTGATCTGTTGGCGGTATTGCCTTTCTTTTTAGAGGCATTCCTGCACCATCTTTTTGATTTGCGTTTCTTGCGGGTGTTTCGCTTGCTGCGCTTGCTTAAGCTCACCAAGTACACCGGTAGCACCAAGACGCTTTACACCGTGATTAAACGCGAGTGGCCGGTGATGAGTGCATCGGTTTTTATCATGATGCTGTTGGTCATCCTAACGGCAAGCCTCGGATACCTTTTTGAGCATGAAGCACAACCAGATAAGTTTGAAAACATTCCGGCATCGATTTACTGGGCTGTGATTACCTTGGCCTCGGTTGGTTACGGTGATCTTTATCCAGTGACACCCGTTGGTCGCATGATGACGATTATTCTCGCCCTTTTGGGGATCGGTATTTTTGCGATCCCTGCGGCGATTCTCTCATCAGCGTTCAGCGATCAACTTCGAATTGAGCGCGAAACACTTTTGAACGAGCTTTTCGTGATGTTGTCCGACGGCCACTTGAGCGCGGAGGAGCAAGATGTGCTCGAACGTGAGGCAAAACGATTGCACCTAAGCCAGGAAGAGGTCAACCGACTCATTGAGAAAGTCAACCGTCAAAAGGAAATGCTTGAGGATCAGCAGGGCATCCCCGTACAGCGCTTGGTTGAGGATCCCCAACTTGCCCTTGAACGCTTTCGCGAACTGGCTGGGCAGGTTAGACAAATTGCACTGATGGTGAAGTCCGATGAAATGCAAAGGCTCATCGAATCCTCCGAGCGATCAACAGCACTTGAAAAGAGAATTTGGCGAGAAACTTAGTGATTTGATGGGAAACTTAGTTTCGTTGCTTGAACTTAGTGTTGTTGCTCGAACATTAGTGTCATCACAGGAAACTTAATGGCGCCAAAAGTGGGGCACGAAAAGAACAAGTACCGACATCAATTCAAGCCGACCTAAAAGCATAAGGACGATACAAACCCAAGTCTGACTGTCGCTCAAGCCTTTATAGTTTGCAGCAGGGCCTACTTCGCCTAGACCAGGACCGGTATTGTTAATTGATGCGATGACTGCTGTGAAGGAGCTTACTGCGTCAAGACCGGTAAAAAGTAAACATAAAGTACCCAGGCAAATCGCGAGTAGATAAACCACCAGAAAGCCCAGGATAGACTGAAGGATCGCAGGCTCCACCACCGAACGGCCCAGCTTGACGGGTACGACTGCACGTGGATGGACGATTCGAATCAGCTCATTGCGGGACTGTTTCAAGATGAGTATCAAACGAATCATCTTAATGCCGCCACCGGTGCTGCCAGCGCAAGTGGCAATACCACATAGCAACAGCATGTAAACGGGTGCAAAAAGCGGCCACTGTGCATAGTCTGTCGATGCAAAGCCGGTTGTGGTCGCTATTGAAACGACATTGAAGGCGGCATAACGCAGTGCCGTCAGAGGGTCGTCATAGACATCATGAACGTAGAGAAACACGCTAATACCCAGGACAGATACGACCATTAGAACGACATAGCTTTTTGCCTCGAGATCGGTCCAGAGCGACTTCAGACTGCGGCTTCGCCACACAACAAAATAAAGTCCAAAGTTAACGCCTGCAATCATCATAAAAATAATCGCTACTGTTTCTATCGCTACCGAATCGAAGTGCGCAAAGCTCGCGTCATAGGCGCTGAAACCCCCGAGTCCCATCGTGGAACACATATGCATAAAGGCATCCCACCATGACATCCCTGCAAGAAAATACGCAAGCCAACAGGCTAGCGAAATACCGAAATAAACCAGCCAGAGACCTCTTGCTGTCTCGGATATCCGAGGTGTGAGCTTATCTTCCTTCATCGGGCCGGGCGTTTCGGCTTTATAGATTTGGCTTCCTCCCACGCCAAGAATCGGGAGAATCGCAACCGTAAGCACCAAGATGCCCATGCCTCCCAAGAGGACCATGAAGTGTCGCCAGACATTGATCGATACGGGAAGTTGATCGAGTCCCTCAAGCACGGTTGAGCCTGTTGTCGTGAGCGCCGATACCGATTCAAAGTAGGCATCAGTAAAGCTCAAATCTTCTATGTGAAGCATCAGAGGTAAACCGCCGAAGGCAGGTAAAACGCCCCACACCAAGATAACTAGCATGAAGCCGTCCTTCGGAAGCATTTCGCGTTGACTCCCGCGAAAAAGCAGCATCAACAAAAAGCCGCAAGCTGCACAGGCAATCATGCTTTGTAAAAATAAACCAGTCGTGCTTTCAACAAAAATCAGTGCGAATACCAGGGGTATAGAAAGCGTCATTGAAAAGAGAATCAATACACCACCAAGCACGGTCAGTAGCGCAGACTTGGGCCAGATCGCAGGAAGTACGGATTTCATAGGTAGCCCGCTTCCACTTGGAACAATTTTTCAACCTGATGTATGTCCTTCTTGTTTGATACAAAAATAACGACGTGATCACCTGGTTTTATAACGGTATCGTGATGTGCCATAAGAATTTGCTTGGTATTGCTGCTTCCCTGTTCATCTGACTCAGCGCTAAGTTCGCGCACAATTGCACCGATCAATGCGCCTTTTGGCAGTTTGATTTGATCAACCCGGCGCAATGCCATTGGACTGCTCTTGCGGTCCCCTAGAACAATGCCTTCAAGCGCTTCAGCAGTGCCCCGTCTTAGGCTATGAACAGCAACGACATTGCCACGCCGGACATAAGTGAGAAAGGATCCAATTGCTGCGTGTGCAGGGGAAAGTGCAACATCGATTTGTGTGCCTTGAACAAGGTCGGCGTAGGCCTTGCGGTTGACGATCGCCAAGACCTTGGCGGCGCCCATTTGCTTTGCCAAGAGGGCTGACATGATGTTCGTCTCGTCGTCATTGGTCAACGCTAAGAACATGTCGGTGTCCCCAATACGCTCATCTTCGAGAAGCCGTGCATCGCTTGCGTCGCCGTGCAAAACGAGTACTCGGGTAGGGAGTTGCGAGGCAAGATAGTCACAGCGAATCTTTCGGGGCTCGATAATTTTGAGACGATGGTCCTCAGCAATTGATCGGGCGAGGCGAAGTCCGACATTGCCACCACCGGCGATGACGAGTCGGCGAACTGGATCTGAGGGGTTATGCATCGCGACGAGAACATCGTGAATGTCCTTTGCTGCAGCCAAGACGAAAACCTCATCGCCGTGTTCGATCGTGCTGTTGCCGTCCAGGGTCATGAGCGCTTTTTCATTTCGAAAAATTGCCACAACCCGCAACTCGCAAGCCGGGACAAGTCCTGGAATCTCGCCGAGCCGATGTTTAACGAGCGGGCTGCCTTCAACAGCCCGAACCGCAATGAGATTAAGCAAGCCCTCAGCGAATGCCAATACCTGCAAGGCCTCGGGGTAGGCAATCAGCTTTTCGATGTAGGCAGTGACAATTTGTTCGGGGCAAACAACATGATCAACTGCGAAGCCATGCTCCCGGCTTGTCAGCGGATCATTTTCAACAAATTCCGGGCTACGCACTCTGGCAATGGTGGTTGGCAGATTAAAGCGTTCATGCGCAATCTTGCAGGCGACAAGATTCGTCTCATCGCTTGCGGCGCAGGCGATGAGCATATCGGCGTCGGCGGCGCCAGCTTGAGCAAGGACCGTGGGCTGTATACCATTACCGACAATGACCTTGAGATCGAGCCGCGCCTGTAAGTCTTGCAAACGACTAGGGTCGGTATCGACAATGGTGATGTTGTTTTTTTCAGAAACCAGGCTCTCAGCAACGCTTTCACCAACTCGTCCGGCACCGAGTATCAATATATTCATTGTTTTGAATCCAAAGATTGCGCTCAGCGAGCGCGTTGCATTTGGTACGCGGGCATGCAAATAAACACCCATAAAATGGGTGTTTAACGTACGTAATTATACTTATCTACGGAAATACGTGAAATTACATACGTTATACTGAGTTGAGTTAAGGCAAACTCCGCGATCAGCGTGACTGCCCGGTTGGGTTTTCCGACTAGGATGCGTAAGCCAGCTTTTCGCGCTCGAGGTCCTCATCACCCAAGTCCACCGCCAGATAGAAAGGGGTCTTACATGAAATCGTCTTCTCGCTTAGTCATTGCAACTATATCGATTGCTATCCTTGCCGGTGTGACGGATAGTGTTCAGGCACAGGATAAATATGCGCTTACGGGCAATGCCGCTGTGGTCAGTGATTACCGTTACCGCGGGATCACGCAAACGCGATTCGATCCCGCCCTTCAAGTTGGTGCTGACCTTGGCCTACCCAATGGACTTTATGCCGGTGTTTGGGCAACCAATATCAAGTGGGTTAAGGA
>JALQWJ010000106.1 GCA_023258775.1 Burkholderiaceae bacterium
GGGGATAACGAATCGGTGATGTCTCGACCCAAAGCACGCGCGCATGAAAACGTTGATGCAACCAATAAGCAAAGTGCTGCGGGCGTTGGGCGACGCTATGAAGCGGCACCGGTGATACATAGATCACCTTCACGACCTAAACCCTAACTCCTCAGAGCGAGAGCCCATCCGAACCCACCTCAACGAAAGTGCTCACGCAAGACTGCCTCAATGCGCTGCGCGGCCTGGCCATCGCCATAGGGAGAACCAGCATTTGCCATAGCTTCATATTGCTTTGGATCAGAAAGCAAACGTGTTACTTCATCTACGATGCGCTGGGTATTGGTGCCTACCAGGCGATTACAGCCAAGCGTAACCGCTTCGGGACGCTCGGTCTCATCTCTGAGCACCAGAACTGGCTTCCCAAGTGCAGGCGCCTCCTCTTGCACACCACCTGAGTCACTCAGAATTAAGCGAGACTTCTCCATCAAACGGCAAAACAAAGGGTAATCGGCAGGTGGCATCAAATAGATGTTCGCTCGACCATTGAGCATGGTCATGACCACTTCGCGGACCTGAGGATTAGGGTGCACAGGGTAAACAAAGTCATGCTCTTTATACCGATCTGCCAATTGAACCACTGCTTGGCAAATCGCTCTTAGCGGTTCGCCAAAATTCTCACGACGATGGGCCGTTATCAAAACAAGGGGGCGCTCAGACAGTAGCCGCTCTTGCCAGGCCTGGTCCTGAGCAGCCAATGTGACATCTCGGTCTTTATGATCTGCCCAAGGTAATCGTTGTGCTGAAGCCGATTGGGTGCCAACGCGTGATAAGCAAAGCTTTAAGGCATCGATCACCGTGTTGCCAGTCACCCAAATCTTCGACGGGGGAACAGACTCAGCAATCAGGTTAGTTTTGGCCATCTCAGTCGGAGCAAAATGCCATGTAGTCATTTTGCTCGTTAGTACACGATTCAATTCTTCGGGGAATGGTGCAGACAAGTCACCCGTACGTAGGCCTGCTTCGACATGCGCAAATGGAATCTTTCTAAAGAAACTTGCCATACTTCCCGCGAGCACACTAGCAGTGTCACCTTGGCCAATGACCGCTTGTGGATTGAGTTCGATCAATAAGTGATCAAGCTTTTCTAAGATTCGCGCAGTCACTGAAGCTAGGCTTTGCCGAGGCTGCATCACATGCAAGTGATGATGAACCTCCAAACCAAAACTTTCTATCAAGGGATCGATTAAGTCGCTGTGCTGACCCGTAAGTACCACACAGGGATTTGCCCACGAACTCGACTTGATCGATTGGACCACCGGGGCCAATTTAATCGCCTCAGGCCTCGTACCAATCACGATCATGATCGAAACAGTGGCATCCTTGTTCGCATGGGGAGCAATCATCATCGCGAATGCCTCAGTTCAATCTTGGTAAGTTCGGCCGATACTGATGGGGAATCCACGGACCCCATTTCGCCTCGAAGAGTGCTTTATTCCGCTCAAAAATCGCGGCACGTTTTGCTAAGGCAAGCTGATCAAAAGAGGCGGACAATTCGTGGTAAACAAAAACATCTTCAGCGCAAGCAATCCGATAGCCTGCCTGCCCAAGGCGCAAGCAATAATCATCATCCTCGAAAAATCCTGGTACAAATTGCTCGTCGAGACCACCGATGCTCTCGTAAACTTCTCTTGGAAGCATCACGCAAAAAAAGGCGGCTATCCGCAAAGGATATGCTTCCATTCCATGATCTAAATTATATCGTCTTGCCATAAAGCAAGTCAGATCCACACTACCTCTTGGAAGCGGAATCATCGATTCGTTACCGATATTATTTGTAACTGGTCCAACCATGCCAAGTTCAGCATTGCGCTGTAAGTGCCGGATTAGGCCTCTAGCCCATCCCGCTGTAACAATCGTATCGTTATTCAGAATGACAAGATACTCGCCCTTAGCAAGCGCAAGGCCTTGGTTTACAGCAGGCCCAAAGCCACGATTTTCCGCGTTTAATAAAAGCCTTCTATGCCGCAAAGGACTTCCAGGCAAGCTTGCTTGCGATACCCACTGACTTAGCATCTGAGCACTGCCATCGCCTGAGCTATTATCGATCACAATCACTTCGAGCGGAAGGCCATACTCGCCATGTTTTTCGGGATCGGCCAGACTCGCTAAACACCGCTCAGTAAGCGCTTGATTGTTATAGGTTACGATTACCACCGACACCAAAGGCTCATGTCTACCATCAGCAAGGGCATTAACAAGTGCACTTGCTCGATGCTCCCAGGTTTGCTGCTCCGCAAAGGCCATGCGTGCTCTTTGCATTGCGACTGAGTCTTCAGCTAAGGCCTCTCTTACCCCATCAACATAGCTCGGCGTATCGGTGCAACGGTAAATCAGTTCATCCATCCCTTTTAACTCGGGCAAGTCGACTGCGACGACCGGCTTACCGGCGCTCAAATATTCGTAAACCTTGACAGGATTTGTAGCAAGCGTAAGCTCGATGAGCTTGAAAGGAATAAGACACACGTCGAAAGACGCAAGTTGCTCAGGCAACTTTTCATAGGGCCATTCGCCAAGAAATTGAATATTTCTAACCCTAGCTAGTTGTTGCTGCGCGTTTACCGTGTCTGCACCAATAAGTCGCAATTCAGCATCCGGAAATGCCAAAGCAACGGCCCTTACAAGATCAATATCGAACCACTCGGCTATTGCTCCGTAGTAGCCAATCACCCGCTTGCCAGCCTTTCGTGTTGGCGTGAACGCTCGATTAAAGTGATGGTACTCGGTGGCATTTCGAATCAGCGCAAGTGCTTTAGCACCCGCCTTTTTCGCCATGTCATAAAGATAGTCAGAGCTTACGACCGTAAGGTCTGCCAGTCTGATTAATGCTAACTCGCCCTCATGGTGCGCCTGGCTTGTGTTAGCAAATCCTGCATGGAAATCCATGCAGTCATAGACAAGCTTTGAGGCCGCAGCCGAAGCAGCAAGATTTGTCCAGTAAGGGTGTTGAACGATATGAATGGCGTCACGTATTCGAAAATACTCCCAGAGCATGCGTTGCCCGATCTTTTGCTGGATCCATATCTCTTTGCTCGGCGTATCCTGATAGACGCTATGCGATCCCTTGACGTGCAAAAAAATTTGATAGATTTTCAGCGTTGGATCCAGTTCTTCAATTCTGAATCCTGGGCTTGCATCATCGACAAAATTGACGCTGATGTAGAAAACAGCCATCCCCCGCCTTGCCAGCGAGAGCGCGAGTTGTTGCGGCCTCTGATGACGGAAATGCCAGTCAATCACACCATAAAACACAGCAACAGTTTCT
The DNA here is from genome assembly GCA_023258775.1 of Burkholderiaceae bacterium. Taxonomy (GTDB): domain Bacteria; phylum Pseudomonadota; class Gammaproteobacteria; order Burkholderiales; family Burkholderiaceae_E; genus UBA3064. The sequence goes on from JALQWJ010000106.1 coordinate 3,305, forward strand.
GGGATCAAGTCAGTTGCTAGCTTAACTTGGCTGTCTGAACTAACGCGGGGTGTATGCCCAATGTCAGCTGGGACTTCCGCAAAAGGGCCTATCGAAAAGTCTGATTGGATACTATGCGGATTGCCAGGTGCTGCATCTTGGGCAATGCCCGGCGCTACACCAGGTACTCCACTCTGGTAAATACCTGGGGCTTTGCCAGGGGCACCAACAAGGCGGCGCTTGAACAGGCCCAATCGATGACGCATGGCTGGCGTCAGTGGTAAGCGGTAATAGAGCTGCTTTAACTGTCTTAAAATACTCACAGACGTATTGTGGCAGATGGTCACCGCAACGCTAAACCACTTGTACGGGCGGACTCAGTAGATTTTTGGCTAGCCTGCGTGTGATTTCTTATCCAAAAGGTCTTTTAGCACGGGCTCGAAGGCTTCCTGCCAATCGATTAAAGTAGGCTTGCCGGTCTGGTTGCGCCATTTCTGGGTATCAAGCCTGGAGCTAGCAGGTCTTTTTGCAATGGTCGGGTATTCATCACCGGAAATACCAATCAACTGATCCTTTCCTAAGCGGAGTTGCTTTTGCCAGTTTGGGTGGGATGATGCCCGATCAATAATCCATAAGGCATATCGATACCAGGTGGTTTCGCCCGATGGCACCAAGTGGAACAGACCGGCAGGTATTGAATTTGCAAGGCATCGATTAAGCTCAGCAGAGACAAATGGCGTCGGGGTGGGCACCCCGTACTGGTCATTCACAACGCGAAGCACTTCCTTTTCACAGGCTAAACGAAGCATGGTTTTAGCGAAATTCTGACCATGGGATCCAACCACCCAGGAGCATCGCAATACCGTCGCCTTGGCGTTTGCCTCGAGCACTGCGACTTCGCCCCTCCACTTACTTGCGCCGTAAACGCTAAGTGGGTTCGGTTTGTCTTCCTCGGTATAAGGTCGCATGGCAAGGCCGTCAAATACGTAGTCGCTTGAAAAGTGTATGACGGGAACTTCTTTAGCGAGCGCGCCTAGCGCACCAGGAAACCAAGCATTGACCTGCAGGGCAAGCGCCTCATCACTTTCCGCCCTGTCAACTGCCGTATATGCAGCGGTATTTATCACAATATCAGGTTGATATCGGTCTAATAATTCACCCAAAACTTGCTCGATTACACAACGACTACCAGCCAAGTCGAGTTGCTCTCGCGTGATACCAACCACATCACCAGGTAAATCTTCGAGTAATTGGCTGCCAAGTTGCCCCTTAGAGCCAATCAATAAGACCCGTTGGACCATTAGCCTGTCAATTCGGGAAGCTCTTGATCGGCTTGAATCCCCTCAAGAGTTTTTCCCGCGAGATCTTTTGTCGCTAGTTTCGGCGGCCCTGTCTTCTCGAGTGGCCAGTCGATGCCCAAACGCTGATCCGACCATAACAAGCTTCGCTCGTACGCCGGCATCCAATAATCGGTTGTTTTATAAAGAAAATCAGCAGTGTCGGACAGCACGAGAAAGCCATGAGCAAATCCCGGTGGAATCCAAAGTTGCCGATGATTTTCTGCTGACAATTCGCAGCCAAAACTTTGGCCAAAACTTTGTGAATCAATACGAAGATCCACCGCAACATCCCAAACCGCGCCAGAGACCACTCGAACCAACTTACCTTGGGGGTTTTTTTGCTGGTAGTGAAGGCCTCTTAGAACAGCTCGGCTGGACCTTGAATGGTTATCTTGAACAAAATGTGTATTAAATCCAATGACCTTACAGAATTCACGCTCATTCCAACTCTCGAGAAAGAAACCTCTTGAGTCACCAAAAACACGAGGCTCGAGCACTAAGAGACCATCGATACCTGTCTGTATTGCCTTCATATCTGGATGGTCCGAAATGCTAAAGCACCTGTTGATGAAGCATTCGCTTTAAATACTGCCCATATTCGTTTTTTAACATCGGTTGAGCAAGTCGTTCGACATCTTCTTCAGAAATCCAATGATTTCTGAAGGCAATCTCCTCAGGACAGGCAATTTTTAATCCTTGGCGCTTTTCGATGGTTTGAACGAAACTCGATGCCTCCATCAAGGATTCATGAGTTCCCGTGTCTAGCCAAGCGTAGCCTCTCCCCATGACTTCAACGTTTAGCTCGCCAAGTTCGAGGTAACGCTTATTAACATCCGTAATTTCAAGTTCACCACGTGCCGAGGGCCTGATACTTGCAGCAATATCGACCACTCGATCATCATAAAAATACAAGCCCGTAACAGCATAGTTTGACTTGGGCTGTTTGGGCTTTTCCTCAAGCGAAACAGCCCTAGCCTTATTATCAAAAGCTACAACACCGTAGCGCTCGGGATCGGTCACGTGATACGCAAAAACTGTTGCGCCGTGTTCTTGCTGATCTGCTCGTTGCGCCGCCTTTTGTAAATCATGTCCAAAAAAAATATTGTCACCCAGTATCAGGCTGCTAGGTCGGCGGGCAACAAAATCTCGACCAATCAAAAATGCTTGCGCCAATCCATCAGGCGAAGGCTGAACTGCATACGAAATCGCCATACCCCATTTCGACCCATCGCCCAAAAGCTCCGCAAAACGTGGGGTATCGGCTGGCGTGGAAATAAGTAAAACCTCTCGG
>JALQWJ010000107.1 GCA_023258775.1 Burkholderiaceae bacterium
GTTGGGCCCAAGGTGAGCTTGCGAGATAAATTGATGAGGCTGATGTGGCACTAGACAGGAGTTGGGATATGTTTGCGATTGATTCGGGGCTGAAGAATGTTCTGCGTTGGAGGACGCACTTCCCGATTAGGCTTGCGCTAAACGCGCGCTTGGTGCCTCTACTGATGGTTTGCTGCCTGATGTTTTCTTTATGTTTTCGACCAGTTGCAGCGCACGACTGGGGCGGCAAAGCGATTGTGATTGTTCAAGGATTCTCGGCAGGGTCGGGGATTGATGTTGTCATCCGTCAACTCCAAGAACCGCTTGAGCAAGCTCTGGGCACAAGGCTCGTCATGGAATACAGGCCAGGGGCGGGTAGCAATATTGCGTCGGCGCATGTGGCACAGGCAAAGCCTGATGGTCACACCCTGTTGCTCGGTACGGCTGCGTCGCATGGCATTAATGCTGCTCTGTACAAAAAGCTGGCCTTTGACGTCGAGGCGGATTTCACAGCGCTTGCGCCCTTGGTCGACGTGAGCAATGTATTGGTTATTAATCCCAGTGTGATCGATGCGAAGGACCTAAAGAGCTTTGTTGACCAAGTTCGGGCTCAACCCGGTAAGTTCAACTATGCATCGACTGGCAATGGCACCGGGGTTCATTTGGCAATGGCTGAGTTTCTCGCACGCGCGTCGCTTGAAATGACCCATGTTCCCTACAAAGGCGGTCCCGAGGCTTTGCAAGCTGTCTTAAAGGGTGAAGTATGTTGTATTTTTAATCAGGTTCAAACGATACTTCCGCAATTAAAAAGTGATCGTATCCGTTTGCTTGCGGTGAGCACTGCCAAGCGGGTCAGTGCCATCGCCGACGTACCCACGATTGCTGAGTCAGGTTATCCGGGCTATGACTCGAGTATCTGGTTTGCGCTTTTCGGCCCCAAGCAAATGGACCCTGCCGTCGTTAAGGCGATTAACGATGCTGTCAGACAGGTCTTAGTTCAGCCTGCGGTTCGTGAGCGCTTCGCAAGCCGTGGAAATCAGGTGAGAATTGAAACGCCGGATCAGTTCCGCCAAACAGTCCGACAGAACCGTCAGCGTTGGGCAGAAGTGGTGAAGGCATCGGGCGCATCGATCGATTGAAGCTCCATCTGCCGTGTTTTCCTATTGTGAAACGATCGGCCTACTCAATCGGGGTTAAAGAGCCTGACGCTGCAATTGGTGGCAATAAGCGTGCTCGACTAGCGATCAACAAACCATCGGGTCGATTCAAGTTCTCGATCATCGAAGTTCATGAGTGCAGCCTTGTGGGATTCAAAGTCGTCATTAAAAAGCCTTGAGACGATGGCCTGACAAAGCCGCTCGACACCGACCCGTAATCCGGGGATATCGCCTGCCAAGGGCCCATGGCTAATGGCGCAGCCCCAGTTGAAGGCATGGATGCGGCGCACCCAGTCATAGCCCTTCGCCTCTGGATGCGGCAGAAATTCAAAACCAGCACCAAGATAAGGAAAACGCGCGGACTCAGGAAACTCGCTCACGGCAAGCGGGTCGAGATGATCACGCCATCGCTGAACGGCATGTGCAAAGTTCTCATGATCGGGCCGGACCATCAGGTCGACATCAAAGCCGGTCGCAAGGACAACCTGGTCAAACACATGGCTTCCCTGATTGCTTAGAACCTGAACCTCTTGATGCCTATCGCCAGTCTGATGCTTATCGCCGCCTTGTTGCTGAACTCGAATGATCCGCAAATCCTCCCATGCATGATTGAGGCAAATTCGAAACTGCTCATGGCGTTCGCAGCGATGAATTGATTCGTGCGGTGGGGGGACTTGTTCATCAAACATATAATTCATAAGCCACCAACGTTCGGCATCAGGAAGTCGAAAAAAACCGCGCTGAAAGCCTGGATAGCTAGACCCCTTTGATTTGTTGATCTGAGGAAGCTGAGGGCGGCGTACATGTAATTCAACACTTGCTGCACCAGCCTCAAGTGCACAGGCTGCATTGTCGAATGCCGATGCGCCCGCGCCAAGCACAGCAATTCGTTGATTACGCATGAGTTTGAAATCGATCGGATCAGCGGCGTGCCACACAGACTGACGCCGTGCGGGATCGTTGACTTGCCAAGTTTTGAACTGCGGCCAACGCAAGCTGCCACTACCGTCTCGACCGAGGGCCAGGACGAGGTGTCGACAGCGTATAAGTTCTTTGCGTCCATCGGCACGGTGCTCGATAATAACGTCGAGTATGCTCTCGGGGTGTTCAGCGCTCGGTGTTACAGCTTTGAATTCGATATTGTTTTCAACATTGATACCGATTCGATTCCGCACCCAATGAAGATAACGGTTCCAGTCCAAGCGATTAATCTTATAGAGCGACACCCAGGCCTCATCGCCATGCAACGCGCTAAACCAAGCGCGGAAGGTTAACGAAGGAATACCAAGGTCTGGGCCCGTTAAGTGCTTTGGCGATCTTAGGGTATTCATTCGGGCGTATGTCGCCCACGGGCCTTCCAATCCTGCGGATGCCTGATCGATCACTCTCAAGCGATCGATCCCTTCTCGCCTCAAGGCGAAGGCTACTGTTTGTCCGCACATGCCAGCGCCTACAATCAAGACGTCAATTACTTTCGAGGTCTCAAGCGCTTGCTGACTTGCTCTTGCTAACGACGCTGGCCATGGCTGACCTGGATAGTTAAGCGTTGTTAGCGCTACGGCAACCTCGTGATTTAATGCATCCAAGCCTCGTTTACCGGTATCTGTCATGATTCGTCTTCATTGTTATTACAGTTTATCCTCCCCATGGGCTTATTTCGGTGGCCCTCGACTTGCAGCGCTCACACAAGCCTACGAGGTAAAACTCGAACTAAGACCCTTTGATTTCCAAGCTATCGTGCCGCATACCGGTGGCATTCCCCTGCGTACGCGTCCACAAGAGCGTCAAACTTATCACGCCCTCGAGTTGGCCCGCTGGAGTAAGCGACTTAAAATGCCTATCAACTTGGTACCGCGGTATTACCGCAAGCAAGCTTTGCCAAGTGATTGGAATAAGCTGCCAGGCTGGACAGTGATCGCTGCACAACAGGCTGGTTTGGATGCCCAGGCGCTCTCGCATGCCCTGCTGAAAGCGCTTTGGGTTGAAGAGCGTGACACGGCAGATGCATCGGTTCGCGTTGAAATCGCTGACAGTCTTGGCATGCCGGGTGTTGAACTGGTCACAGCCGAACAGGGAGATCTTGTTCAAGCCGCTTACCGGGAGTTTAGTGAACAGGCTCGATTGATCGGTGTCTTTGGGTCACCAACTTACGTGATTGAGGCTGAAAGATTCTGGGGGCAGGACCGTCTCGATTTCTTGGAAGAGCGGCTGATCGAACTCAGTCGGATTTAAGCTCATCTCTATTTGGGAATTTTTAGATATTTCTCAAAAGAATTGGGTCCGGTTTGTGATTTATCGTTTAATTTTTAATTTCCAAAATTTATTCCGATCGAAAAGTTACGACATGATCGGCATCGAGTCGTATACCTATAGCCTCCCCATGATCATGGTTATGATGGCTTGGTACGAGGGTGAGGACTTCGCTGCCCGAAGCAAGCTTCAAGGCGTACATAAATTGTGCACCTCGAAAGGCTTTGCGAATGATCTCACCGGTGATCGGTGAGGCATCATCGTGGACAACGTCATCGGGGCGTAGCAACACCATGACTCGGCCCCGGGCGTCGGCTGATGACGCCGCCATGGCAAGATCGGCGGGGTCTTGTATCGCCAGCTCGCCAATTTCGGTTTGAAGCAGACTCTTGCCATCGCGTTGCATCAATTGGGCTTGCAAAAACGAGCCCTGTCCGACGAAATTCGCGACTCGTCGCGATCTGGGTTGGTGATAGAGACGCCAGGCGGTATCCCATTGCTCAACGCGGCCCGCCGACATCACACCTACCGAGTCGGCAAGCGCAAACGCCTCATGCTGATCGTGTGTTACTAACAGCGCTGTTGTGCCGTGGCGCTTAAGGAGGTCGCGCAAATCCATGGCAAGTCGCTCGCGTAATGCAGGATCTAGATTGGAAAATGGTTCATCGAGCAATAACAGATGGGGACGTGGCGCAAGCGCTCTGGCAAGGGCTACTCGTTGCTGCTGGCCTCCTGAGAGCTCATGAGGGAAACGACGCTCGAATCCAGCCAGACCCACAAGCTCCAATAGGTCAAGTGCTTGTATCGATGCAGCTTCTTTTGATAACTTTCTTAATCCAAAGGTGACGTTGTCTAAAACGCTCAAGTGCGGAAATAAAGCGTAGTCCTGAAAGACGATCCCGACCTGCCTTTGCTCAGGGGCCAAGGTTTTGCCTTGCTTTGAGACTAACTGATCTCGAATATAGATTTCACCATGATCGATTGCCTGAAACCCGGCAATGGCCCGCAAGACGGTGGTTTTGCCCGAGCCCGAAGCACCGAGCAAGCACCCAATGGCGGAATGTTCTAAATGAAATGACAGTCGATCAAGAACGCTTCGGCGCTGGGTGCCTTCGCCAAAAGAAACGGTGACTTGATCAAGGCTTAATGCATTCATGATTAGATTTCTCAGGTCCAAGCTTAACCTTAGTTGGCGATTGACGCGAAAACCGCGTCTCGGGCTGCGATTAGTCACTTTGAGTCAGCCTAGACTGCCTGGGTGATATGGGCTGACCGTACAATCGATTCGCTTATGCAGATTCCTTTTGTTTCTTCACTTACAACGCGCGTGCTCCCTCTCCTTATGGGACTTGGAGTCTCGATTCCCTTGCTAGCGCTCTTGATGCTTGCAGCGGGTTTGCATCCGCTAGAGTCAGCGGCAAACCATGCGGCAATTCCGGGAGAGGGCTTAGGGCACCTGCTTGAGCATGTGCTTGGGCGTTATGCCTTCAACACCTTGGTCGTGAGCCTTGTGGCCATGGCGGTGGCTGGATCAATCGGCGTACTCGCCGGTTGGTTGGTCGCTGCTTATCAGTTTCCGGGACGCCGCTGGATGTCATGGGCGCTGTTGATGCCGCTTGCGATTCCCCCTTATGTGATGGCTTTTGCCTTTACAGACTTTCTCGATGTATCAGGACCCTTGCAACAAGGGCTTCGAGCCCTGATGGCGCTTGAGCTAGGCCCAAGTTCGAGCCTAAGCGTGCGCACCCCTTGGGGGGCGGGCATGTGCCTTGGCCTTGCGCTGTACCCGTATATTTACATGCTGGCTCGTGGCGCCTTCGCGGAGCGAAGTGCCTCGCTCGCCGAAGCCGCTCGAAGTCTAGGGACGCCGGCCTGGCAGGTTTGGCCCAAGGTAATCTGGCCGATCGCAAGGCCCTCGGTCGCCGCGGGTTCAGCGCTGGTGTTGATGGAGGTGTTAGCTGATTTTGGTACCGTCAGCTATTTTGCAACTGATACGCTTACCGCCGGCATTTATAAGGCCTGGCAGGGGATGGGCGATAAGCTAAGTGCCGCCCGCCTGGCGCTTGTGCTACTTGTTGCTGTCGGCGTGCTCGTATGGATCGAACGAAAGCAGCGAGCGCGGCGGGCACTTGCCTCGCGTTCCTGGCGCCCTGCACAAGTTCAAGCCTTGGAGGGCTGGGCGGCCTGGCGGGCAAGCGTACTTTGCCTTTGCCCGATCCTGATCGCCTTTGTTGCGCCGGTTTCAATACTCTTGCATGCGCTGGAGCCACTTGAAGTGGATCAAGCTGCTCGTTTAGGCCAGTGGTTGCAAAACTCGCTGCTCTTGGCGGCTTTGTCAGTGTGGGTCATTATCCCTGCAGCCGTCTTGCTTGCCTACGTTGGACGGATCAATCCAAGTCCATGGGTAAAGTCTATTACCGCACTTTCAAATGCTGGCTATGCGTTGCCCGGTGTCGTGATTGGCGTCGGTATTTTGAGTACTGCGGCCTGGTTAAGAAACTGGCTCCCAATTTGGA
>JALQWJ010000108.1 GCA_023258775.1 Burkholderiaceae bacterium
GATCCGGCCCAGTGAGCCGATGATGTTGCCCAAAAGACCGCATCATCACTGCAGGACCTGGCGAAGCCCTGCTTATTGCTCGATGTCTACATGACTGCGCCAAGTTGCCACGGGACGAACTCATCGTTACCCATGCCGAGCTCTTCGCTTTTGGTTTTTTCACCGCTTGCCACCCTGAGTATGAGCTCGAAGATTGCTTTTCCTTTTTCGGCAACCGGGACATCCTGATCAACAATATCGCCACAATTAATATCCATATCCTCTTTCATGCGTTGATAAAGCCCTGAGTTGGTGGCAAGTTTGATCGATGGTGCAGGCTTGCAGCCATAAACCGAGCCGCGACCGGTGGTGAAGCAAATCAGGTTTGCGCCGCCTGCAACTTGGCCTGTGGCTGATACCGGATCGTAGCCCGGTGTGTCCATGAACACAAAACCCTTCTCAGTGACCGCATCAGCATACTCATAAACTTCGGTGAGATTGGTGGAGCCGGCTTTCGCAACTGCACCAAGGCTTTTTTCGAGAATAGTGGTGAGTCCACCGGCTTTATTGCCTGGCGATGGATTATTGTCCATTGAACCGTTGTTCTTTTCGGTATAGCTTTCCCACCAGCGGATTCTGTCAATTAATTTATTCGCGACTGCTTCAGAAACAGCACGACGGGTGAGTAAATGCTCGGCGCCATAAATCTCAGGTGTTTCAGAAAGAATAACCGTACCGCCTTGGGCAACCAAAAGATCGCATGCTGCACCAAGTGCCGGGTTTGCGGTAATACCAGAATAACCGTCGGAACCACCACACTGTAAACCGATACATAAATGTGAGGCGCTCACCGCCTGACGCGTTAACGCATTAGCCGCGGGCAGCATCGACTCAATGGCTTGAATTGCTGCTTGTGTGGTTTTTCGTGAGCCCCCTGAGCTTTGTATCACCAAGGGTTTGAGCAAGGGGTTTTCATCCATGCCTTGACTCAAAAACAAGGCGTCCATCTGATTCGCTTCGCAGCCTAGTCCAATGATAACAATCCCCGAAAAATTAGGGTGGCGCGCATAGCCGGCAATTGTCTTTCTCAACACATCGATACCGGCGCCGTCGGAATCCATGCCACAACCCGAAGCGTGGGTGATTGGCACCACACCGTCGACATTAGGATAGGCGGCAAGGCGTTCGGGCGTGAAATGTGACGCAACAAATTTTGAAACAGACGCCGAGCAATTGACAGTGGCAATTACACCGATATAGTTTCTTGTGGCAACCCGTCCATCTGGACGCACATAACCCATGAAATTGGCCTGTGCCATCGCAGGCGTTGGCTTGCAATCAATTCCAATTGCATAGTCGCGGTCAAACATTTCAAAGGCAAGATTATGGGTGTGGATGTGTTCTCCGGCGCTAATGGCTTGCTTGGCAAAGCCGATAATCTGGTTATAACGGCGAACTGGTGCGCCTTGTGCGATGGCATGCCTTGCAATCTTATGACCGGGTGTGATGGCCTGCCTTAAACGAATTGAATGCCCGGCATCATCAAGCTGACTTTCAGCACTCAATGGTCGAATCGCAATTAGTACATCGTCTTGGGGGTGAAGGCGGAGAAAGGGTTTGCGGATCATTGAAATGGCTTGATTCATAACGCTGAAATTCCTTATTGCGGATCAAATAAGGTAAGCATGTTCGCTTCAATGCCATAAGCTTGCAAGTCTGCGGTGTAAGCTTACGGATTATTGCAATTCAATCAAGGCAGTTTGCGATGCAACAGGGACGGGTTTTCGGGAAAAAGATTTTGCTGACTGCAGCGGGTCAAGGTATGGGCAGAGCGTCAGCGCTTGCCTTGCTGCGCGAAGGCGCAACGGTTATTGCAACCGATCTGCGAAGCGATTTGCTGCAAGATCTTGAGCGAGATTTCGTTTCGAGCGATGCGAATCATTTCGGCGCAAAACTGCATACCCAGCAACTTGATGTGACTGATCCACAGGCCATTATCGATTTTGCGGGCAAGCTCAACGAACTGGATGTGCTGTTTAACTGCGCAGGTTTTGTTCATCAGGGCACGATTGCTCAGTGCGATGAGACGCAGTGGGATTTAAGCTTCAATCTGAATGTTCGTTCAATGTATCGATTAATTCAGGCTTGTCTGCCTGGGATGCTTGCACGCGGTAAAGGTTCTATTATTAATATGGCTTCGGTATGTGGCTCGTTGAAAGGGCTTCCCAACCGATTTATATACGGTACGACCAAGGCTGCGGTGATTGGACTTACGAAATCTGTGGCTGCGGACTATGTCACACAAGGCATTCGTTGTAATGCGATCGCGCCGGGAACCGTCGAGACCCCTTCTTTGCACGAACGCATGCAGGCCCTTGGCGATATTGATGAAGCGAGGCGGATGTTTACAGCGCGGCAACCCATGGGACGGTTAGCTCAAGCCGAAGATATCGTTCCGATTATTATTTATCTGGCAAGCGACGAGAGTGCTTTTGCAACCGGTCAGGTTTTTGCAATCGATGGCGGTATAACAATTTAAGTTTATGACAGTTAATGTTTATTAAAAGGAAAACAAATGAAATTGCTACGTTATGGAAAACCAGGTAAAGAAAAGCCTGGTGTGCTTGACCAAGAAGGTAAGTTACGCGATCTCTCGGCTGTTGTTGCTGATATTGGACCCGAGCAGTTATCACCGAAAGGACTTGCAAAGCTCGCCAAAGTTAATCTTGCCAAGCTGCCGCTTGTGCGTGGCAAGCCAAGGCTTGGTGTGCCTTTTACTGGCGCAACAAAATTTGTCGCAATCGGTTTGAATTACTCTGATCATGCTGCTGAGACCGGAAACCCGATTCCCAGCGAACCGATCATTTTTCACAAGACACTCAGTAGCATGCAAGGTGCTAATGATGATGTGATGCTTCCCAAAAACTCGCTCAAGTCGGACTGGGAGATCGAGTTGGGCATTGTGATTGGCAGCCGCGCAAGCAACGTCACCAAGAAGGATGCACTGTCGTATGTCGCCGGCTATGTGATGGCCAATGATGTCTCCGAACGCGCCTTTCAAATGGAACGTGGCGGGCTCTGGGATAAGGGCAAGGGTTGCGACACCTTCGGGCCGCTCGGTCCATGGCTCGTCACCCGTGATGAGGTGCCCAATCCTCAGAAGCTTTCCATGTGGCTCGATGTGAATGGTGAGCGCATGCAAAGCGGTAACACCAAGACCATGATTTTTGATTGTGCAACCATCGTGTCTTACGCCAGTCAATTCATGAGCCTGCTTCCTGGCGACATTATTGTGACGGGCACCCCCCCCGGTGTGGGTCACGGCTTTAAGCCACCGCGTTATTTGAAGGCCGGTGATGTGATGACTATGGGTATCGAAGGTTTGGGCGAAGCAAGACAGCACGTTGTTAAGTACAAGGCGAGCTAATCGATCGTTCATTGAAGCTTAAGGGCACGACAACGGCTGCTTAACGGCTGCTCAAAGGCGGCTTAACAGCGGCTAACGGCAGCTTAACGGCAGCCTAGCGGCGGCCCGACGCCAGCTCACGTTAGCTCAAACGCAGCGTAATGTGAGATGGGGCAAGTAAAGTAAAGGCCTTGTTCGATGATGAATCAATCCGCAAGCACGCCTCTTCGCGATGACCTTTTGATGAAGGCTTCATGCCGTCTCTTGGAGGCAGCAGGTGCTGAACCTTCGATTGCGAGATGCGTCGCCCGAGCGCTGCTTGAAGCTGACTTGCTGGGGCATGACACCCATGGCTTAGCCCTCCTGGGCGCGTATATTGATGAGCTTCGGGCTGGCCGTATGCGTGGTGCAGGACAGGCAGAGGTATTGCGCGAAAAGGCAGCCGTGGCGCTATGGGACGGACATCGTCTTGCTGGACCTTGGCTCGTCGAGCAAGCGCTGAGTTGGGCGCTCGAGCGAGCAAAACAACATGGCGCAGCCCATGTCGTAGTCCGCCGAAGCCACCATATTGCCGCGCTTGCAGCCTACCTCGAAGCGCCAGCACGCGCAGGCTTTGTTGTGCATTTATGCTGTTCAGACCCAAACACCGCAAGCGTTGCACCCTTTGGGGGAACGAGCCCAGTCATCACACCAAACCCAATGGCCTGGGCCTGGCCTGCGCATCCAGACCCAGTCATGATTGATGTCTCAGCCTCGATAACCACCAACGGTATGAGTGCAAGGCTCTCCTCGAGTGCTCAGCCAGCGCAGCAGCCTCATGCCTGGTGGCTTGATGCAGCCGGCATGCCCAGTCAGGATCCCCGTGTTTTACAAGCGAAGCCTCCCGGCAGTATCTTGCCGCTCGGCGGGCTAGAAGCAGGCCACAAGGGCTTTGGGCTCGGTTTGATGGTGGAGGCAATTACCGCCGGTCTGGGTGCCCATGGCCGCGCTGATCCTCCAGAGGGTTGGGGCGCAAGCTTGCATTTGCAAGTGCTTGATCCCGAGGCCTTTGGCGGCTTACAAGCTTTTGAAAGGCAAATGAACCATCTGGCTGCGCAATGCAGGGCGAGTCCGAGTCCAGCGGGCAAAGCAGCCGTCCGTATGCCGGGCGAGCGGGGATTGCAAAGAAAACGTCAGCAATTGCTTGAGGGTGTTGAACTTCATCCCTCAATTCTTCCCGGACTCGATCGTTGCGCGCAATCACTAGGGTTTGAAAGTTTTTTGTTTTGAAATCGAACGGCTAATATTAGAACGATGCAGATTATTTGTTGTTGGTGGCGCAGCACCGAGTCTGGATGGTTCAAGCTCAAGGCGAGCGTTTATTCATGAACGATGTTAAAAAAACTGATCTTGTCCAGATCGTTCCGGTGCATCAGGAAACCGATGATCAATTGCGAGCTCACTACCGCGTTCATGAGTATTTCCGCGTGAAAGACCAAAGTCCCGAGATGCAGGCAGCTTTCTTCAAAAAGCTCGAACACTGTGAAATCGTGGTTACCACGGGAAGCGCTGGCGTGAAAGCGCCGATCATGGCGCAATTGCCTAGCCTGCGCTTAGTGGCCTGTTTTGGGGTGGGTGTTGACGGGGTAGATCTTGCTTATGCGCGCAGCCGAGCAATCGCGGTTACGAACACACCTGATGTGCTGACCGATGAGGTGGCTGATTTCGCGATTGCGCTTTTGTTGGCGAGCCTGAGGCAAATTCCTCAGGCTGACAGATTCGTTCGTGAGGGTGCCTGGCTCAAGGGTCCGATGCCTTTAACGCGTTCGCTTCAAGGACAGCGCATTGGCATTGTTGGCATGGGCAGAATCGGACAGGCGATCGCCAGGCGTTGTGAGGCCTTCGGTGTAAGACTTGCCTACCATGGGCCGCGTCCCAAGACAACGCTTGCCTACGCTTACTACGAGAGGCTCGCAGAGCTTGCGCAATGGAGTGACAGCCTGATTGTTGCTTGTCCTGGCGGCCCGGCAACCGCTGGCCTTATCTCGCGCGAGGTGATGCAAGCCTTAGGTCCGAAAGGCTATTTAATCAATATCAGTCGAGGTTCGGTGGTCGATCAGCAGGCTTTGATTGAACTATTGCAAAGCCATGCGATTGCAGGCGCTGGACTCGATGTGTTTGCCGATGAGCCGCACGTACCCCAAGCGCTCGTTGCGATGCCGCATGTCGTGTTGGCCCCTCATGTGGCAAGTGCTTCGCAGGAAACACGGTCGGCAATGGGCAGGCTCACGCTTGATAACGTTGCAGCGTTTGTATCAGGTAAGCCGCTATTGACAAGCGTCTGATGGCTTAGCTTGATCGTTGCCAGCAGTAGGCGCAAAACCGACGCCCTCACTTTCAACCACGTCATTGTTCGATGGGCTTGTTTGCTTGCTTTGCTTTTTAGCCTGCTGGCTTGCGTTTTT
>JALQWJ010000109.1 GCA_023258775.1 Burkholderiaceae bacterium
GGGCCTATGTGGCAATCGTAAGTCTTTACTGCCTCAGCTTTATCCTCACGCGACAGATTCTTCCGACAGTGAGCTCGCAGCAAAGCCCGGCAACAACCCATAGCGCTAAACAACTTAGTGCTGCCATCAGCGACCTGGGCACAGCCTTTCGTTATGTCTGGGATAAGCCCGTGCTACTTGGCGCCATGTGGCTCGCCTTTTTGGTTAACCTGCTCGCCTTTCCCTTCTTTCTCGGTCTTTTGCCTTACGTCGCCAAGCATCAGTATGGCCTTGGCCAAGAAGGTTTGAGCACACTTGCCGCAAGCTTTGCCTTTGGTGGCTTGATCGGCTCAGTTGCCCTGGGGTCAAACAAGCTTCCCATCGGCGCAGCGCGCGCCATGCTGCTCGCGGCCCTGCTATGGTTTTTGATCGACTGCATCTTCGCCTTCAACCGCGAACTTCTGCTCGGAATTGCCCTGCTCACGATCGCTGGCCTTAGTTCCAGCCTTTGCTTAACCCCGCTAGCTGCTGTCATGCTGCGAGGGACCGAGATCGCTTATAGGGGCCGTGTCATGGGCATGCGCATGCTTGCGATTTGGGGTTTGCCCATCGGGCTCTTGCTAGCTGGACCTCTCATTGAACACTGGGGCTTTGAGGCGATCGCGTTCATTTACTCAGCGATAGGCTTAGCGCTCACCTTAGCGATGTGCGCTTACTGGCGCAAAGACCTCTGGTCAACTCAGGCACTCTCTAATCGACCCGCTTAATAGATGCCATCGAAATAATTTGTTTTCCAGGCAAACAACTGGGAGGCAAGATAAGCCCATTGCAACCAGAGTAAGGACAAAGCATCATGGCTAAATCGAGCAAACTGAAGCGGGATTCAAGTACATCAGCATCTGACAAAACTATCAAGTCAGCCCCGGGCCCTGAAGCTGGCTTTCCGATCAACATCGGCATTTCAGAGGACGATCTGAAAAAGTATCGCAAACGGACTATCGGCGTTTCTGGCCGACAGCTATACCCTTTATATGCAAACCCACAATTTTCACTGGAATGTGAAGGGTCCGATGTTTAATACTTTGCACACGATGTTCATGCAGCAATACACTGAGCAATGGACTGCGCTGGACCAGATTGCAGAACGTATCCGTGCACTTGGTTTTGCAGCACCCGGTACTTACGCTGAATATGCAAGGCTTGCATCAGTTAAGGAAGTCGAAGGCGTGCCCAGTGCAGATAACATGATTCGCATCCTGGTCAAGGCTCAGGAGACAACTGCCCGCACAGCCCGAAGTCTTTTCGCGTTGGTGGATAAAGCTGAGGACCAACCCACGGCGGATTTACTCACACAAAGGCTCGATGTCCATGAAAAAACCGCCTGGATGCTGAGAAGCCTTCTTGAAGATTAAGGCCAGTTTGCAATGAGGCATCGGGTCTCATCGAGCGAGGGCCTGCAAGTCGTCTGGTTTAAGCGTGATCTTCGCATCGACGATCACGAGGCCCTCGAGCATGCGATAAGACAAGGCCCGGTACTAGCACTGATACTGATTGAGACGGCACTATGGCGAGCAAGCGGACTCGCCGCGCAACACTTTGACTTCGCACTTGAGTGTTACCAAGATTTACAGCTTGAAGTGGCCTCACTGGGCGCAGGCTTGAGCCTGATCACTTGCGATCGCGCGCAAGATGCCTTTGATTGGTTACACCAACAAGTTGGGCTTGCTTGCATTCACAGTCATATGGAAACCGGCGACGGCGCAAGCTATAAAAGAGATCTCGACATGCTCGAGTGGTGCAAGCGGCATAAGGTGCGCTGGTGTGAGTACCGGCAGTTTGGGGTCGTCCGAGGTCTGAAGCAGCGCAAGGCATGGGCGTCCCAGTGGGAGACTTTAATGCGTGTGCCGCGGGTCCAGTTTGATCCGGTAAAGGCCGCTGAAGCACTTCGAGCCGGAAGAGCATTGCTACAAAGCGCGCTCATTCAAAGGCGGGAACACCATGTTGCTGAATCGGATGCGCCATTTACTCAGTTCACACAACCAGATAACGGCAGACTACTATACATTCCATTACACAGCACGACGTTTTTTACCGCTGATGAACTCGTATCGTTAGAGCTCCCATCAGCCGATGCACTCGGTCTTAGCGCACTTCGACCGCCGCGTCGCCAACGAGGTGGATTGCGAGCAGCGAAGACGCAATTTTCAAGTTTTCTTGACACCCGCAGTGCGCATTATCGTGGTGGCATCTCTTCACCGCTTAGTGCTCCAGAGGCTTGCTCGAGGCTATCGGTTTACTTGAGCTATGGTTGCATCAGCATGCGCGAATTGGTGCAAGAAACCCGATCCAAGCTTGAGGCCATCGGAGATCGATCGAATCGCCAATACAAAGGGCTCGAGGGTTTTTTAAGCCGATTGCACTGGCATTGCCACTTCATTCAAAAGCTTGAAACAGAACCCGAAATTGAGTTCTATAACATGCATCGAGGCTACGATGGCCTGCGTGAGTCTTATTTCGACCAGACCCGCTTTGAAGCCTTGAAGGCAGGGAAAACAGGATGGCCGATGGTTGATGCCTGCGTTCGCATGCTTGGCGATTGTGGATGGCTAAATTTTCGCATGAGGGCCATGTTGGTGTCGGTCGCAAGCTATCCGCTGTGGCTACATTGGCGCCAGGTGGGCCAATGGCTTGCACAAGGCTTTCTTGACTTCGAACCCGGGATTCATTGGAGCCAGATGCAAATGCAGTCGGGTACGACCGGTATCAATACAACCAGGGTTTACAACCCGATCAAGCAAGCCCATGAACACGACCCTCTGGGTATCTTTGTTCGCCGCTGGCTGCCCGCCATACGTTCGGTACCCGAGCAATTTGTCTTCGAGCCTTGGTTAGCTCCTGCTCGCTATCGTCAATCAGCAAGCGAACCCATCATCGATCCAATTGTTGATCTCGCACGCGCAACCCGGGAGGCTAAAGCCAAAGTACATGCTTTAAGAGCCGAGTCGAGCGTGATTGCGCAAACCCAATCAGTGCTTCGAAAACACGCCTCTGCCATGCGAAGCCAGGAGCGTTATCTCCCGAGCCGTAAGGGCAGCATTGCTCAACATGCTGTGCACGGAAAAAAGGGAGAAAACCTTTCAAATCAATTAAGCTTCGACTTTGAATAGGGATCGACGATACTGGCAGTTTCAGCCCAGCCAATCGATTGTTCGCTTAGGACTTCAAGCGACTGATCCTCAAGTAGGTTCACACCGGGCTTGCGATCGATCCAATCGGCGAGTTTGTGGTCTCGAGCCCGCAAACAAGCTTTGATTTGCGGCTCTAGGCATGCCAGCAAGGACTCGAGCCACAATCCAACCAGGATGGGGTCTTGCATGGATCGATCCAGACGCTCACAGACACGCCAGGCATCAACCCATCGACGCTCAGTCCGGATTCGCCACTTCTTAAAATGCTGCCAGGTTTGCGTTGCGGGCATCCAGGTCTCACCGGTGACCCATCGGTTCACACTAAAGAGCCGATGCGGCCAGCCATGCCAATTTAAAGCCAGTGCAAGCAAATGCACATCTTCAGGTTGATGATGCTGAAAAAAATGAAAATGCCCTGCTTCGACTTGCTTTGCATCATGGCGATGAAAAAAACAGAGGCTCTTCTCGTTTTTAGATTTTAAATCGAGTTCTGGAAAATGTAGCTGCTCATCGCGGAGACTTCGATGCGTAGCGCGATTGATGCCAAGTGCCCCTAAAACGCCATGCTTTGGATATCGTAAGCGTAAGACCTCCTCGCATTGCTGCCAGCGCCGTAAATGCAATCGGATCGTGTTCATCGGTGTGTCGCGCAAAGTGAGCACATTTCAATGCAGTGGGGGGGTGTTGCAAGGCGTTCCCTGCAACACCCGAAGCCCGTATGACCGGACCGACATGAGCGATAAAGCCAATGTCCTCAGCAGTGTTGGCCTCTTCAAGGGCCAAAGCTGTGCAATTTCTTGCGCAGCGCCGCCATTACTTCTTAGCGCACTTACCGTCCTTCTTGGCGCACTTGGCCTGTTCCTTATTGGACCCGCATTTCTTGCCGCAGGCTTTAACTGCGGGCGCTGCAATCAGTGCAGACGAAGCGAGCGCCATGGCCAAAAGAGCTTTGCGATGTTTCACAGATCACCTCCTTTCCTTGTTGAACGAACCCTCATCGTAGCGCAAGCCAGGCCCGTATGGTAAGAAAGCAAATCTTTAAGGAAATGCTTATGAAGCGCTTGATGAATAAGGTTGTCGTTGTGACGGGTGCAGCCTCAGGTATCGGACTCGCATCGGCTAGAGCCTGTCATGGCGAAGGCGCAATTGTTGTGCTTACCGATATTGACGCCGACGCCGGCAAGTTTGCGTCTCGCTCAATGCCATCGAGCGAGTTTATTGCGCTGGACAGCAGCAACGATATTGCCTGGGATAGCGTATTGGATAGCGTGCTTGACCGTTATGGGCGAATTGACGCACTTGTTAATAATGCTGGCATTGGGATTCGCAAAGGGATTGTGGAAACCACCAACGAGGACTGGCATCGAATGATGAGCGTAAATCTCAGCGGCGTATTCTTCGGCATGCGTGCTGTCATTGCGAGGATGCGCGATCACGGGGGCGGCAGTGTGATCAATATGAGTTCTATAGCAGGTAAAATAGGTCTCCCCTTGAGCCCTGCATACTGTGCATCAAAAGGTGGTGTTACGCTTTTAACTAAATCAGCAGCACTTGAGTGTGCCGAAAAAGGATGGCGAATCCGCGTGAATTCGATCCATCCAGGCTTTATTGATACCCCACTGGTTCAAGCTGCTGTCAAGCACATGCCCGACCCCACTTGGGGACTACAAGGTCTCATTGCAAAACATCCAATCGGCCGCCTTGGGCAGCCTCAGGATATAGCACAGGGCGTTGTCTTTCTTGCAAGCGATGAGTCCTCATTCATGACAGGTGCTGAGCTCGTGATAGATGGTGGGTATACTGCTCGTTAGGCATCGCGCAGCAAAGCAGCGTGAGGCCTGTTTGATCGCGCGGCCTATAAAAACTCCTTCCTCAAGTCAACCGATGAGCGCACTCCCAGGTGTTCGAAATTTGCTTCGAGCCATGCAGAAGCAAACGCTCTACCACGATCACGCAGCATGCTTAAAAACTCCCAATCAGAGGAAAGCTTGCTTGACACCGACAAATCGGACATCGCAGTATCAGAACGTATGGAGTGCATCAACACATATTTCATCTTATGTTTGAACTCGTCCTTGATCCAACCCTCGTCCATCAGCTTTTGCACAAAGAACACGGCTCTCAGTTCTTTTATCAAAGACGCGTTAAAACTTATCTCATTAATTCGATTTGAGATTTCTTCCGCAGTGGTTGGGAGCTCCGTCCGCTCAATCGGATTAATATGAACAATCACCACATCGCGGGACTGCGTATGGTAGAAGAGCGGATAAAGCACCGGGTTACCCATCCAACCGCCATCCCAATAGTGCTCGCCTTCGATCTCAACTGCGTGAAATAATTGTGGAAGGCAGGCCGAGGCAAGCACCATATCGGAGGTGATCGACTCGTCTTGCCCAAAGACTTTGACTTTGCCCGTCCGCACATTGGTCGCTGCCAAAAACAACTTGACGGCACTACGTTTGCCAAGACGATCAAAATCAACTTCGCTCTCGATGACCTCGCGAAGCGGATTGAAATTTCCCGGATTGAGTTGATAGGGCGAAAAATTATGCGTAAGCGCCTTAAAGAAATGACTGGCCAAGGGTGGGTGCTTAAACTTAGGCCCGTATAAAA
>JALQWJ010000010.1 GCA_023258775.1 Burkholderiaceae bacterium
GCCGAAACTCGCATCCCGACCACCGTAGCAGCCTAAATCAGCATAGCCAAGATCATCAGCAACAATCCAAATAATATTCATCGATGTCCTTTACCGTTATGGTCTGCTGATCACACGACGAAATGGCATCAAGGCGATGAAGGCCGCAATTGAGAGTACGAAACCAATCCATAGCGAGGCTGCCTGCCAACGCTCAATCGCTAATCCGAATAACCAGGGCGCGAGCGCTTGCGTGAACCGGGATAATGCTAAGAGCTTTCCAACGCGTTCACCGTAACCTGCCGCACCGAACAAGGCTAAGGGCAGGGCACCTCGTGCGATCGTGTGCGTACCTGTTCCCATGCCATGGCAAATCGTAAACATCATTGACCAAGCTGGTCCACCCAAAAGCAGCATGAGGACTGCCAACGGATGTGCAAGCGTCGAAATCAAAGCAGACCATAGCGGATGTGCGCGTCCGAGGGCACCAAACTGAAATAGTCTTGCACCAACCTGCGCTGGGCCAATCAAGGCACTTGCGGTGAGTGCGAATGCAAGCGAAGCACCTGCCGTCATCAGCAGGGCGGGCAAATGAGCGGCCATGGCACTGCTAACAAAACCAATCGCGGCAAATGCAAAAACGAGCAAAGCAGACGCGTAACGAGGAAGTGCCTCGTGGGCGGATGGATCATTCTTGGCCTTGTTATCGTGATCGGATGGGTTTGGCAGATGTTGAGCAGTCTGGCTTTCCTCAGGCTGATTTTTTGGGCAGGTTATATCGTCTCGGCATGGTGCTTCTGGAATCATTCGATTGAGCAATAGTCCAAGACTTAGGTGCATGATCGCCCATCCGATAAGTGCACCTCGCCAACCGTAGGCATTAAGCATTAAGCTGCTAAGTGGCCAACCCACAGTGCTTGCAAAACCGGCAATCAGCGTGATCCCTGTGATTGCCTTTCGCGCTTTTACGCCGTAGAGAAAAACCAGAGCTGCAAAGGCGGTGTCATAAAGTCCATAGCCCATAGCGATGCCAAGCACGAACCATGCAGCGAACAAACTAAGAGGACCTTTCGCAAGCGCCAGCATGATGAGCCCACACGCGAACATGAGATTGGTGATCGGCAAGACAGCCCTACCGCCACGGCGATCGATCCACCGTCCAGCCTGTGGTCCTACGAGAGCGGCAATAATCAGCGCGGCACTAAAGCATAAAAAGAAAAATGGTTGACCCACGGACAGCTCGGCTGCAATCGGTGCAGCGAGCACAGCCGGCAAATAATATGAAGAGGCCCATGAAAGCGTTTGCGTGCTTCCGATTAGACAAACAGTGCGTAGGGTACTCAAACGAGATCAAAGTGCTTCGATCAGCTTAAGGGCCTGTGAGCTAACCCCAGTGGTCGTCGCACTGCCACCCAAGTCTTTCGTATGCCAGCGCTTATCGGCTGTTAGTGTTTCGATCACGGCCATGAGCTGAGCCGCAGCTTCAAGCTCGCCCAAATGCTCAAGCATCATGACGGCGCTCCAAAAACTTCCAATTGGATTGGCAAGATTTTGTCCCATGATGTCAAAAGCGGAACCATGAATCGGCTCAAACATACTTGGGTAACGACGTTCCGGGTCGATATTTCCAGTTGGTGCTATGCCCAGACTTCCAGCGAGCGCAGCCGCGAGATCGCTCAAAATATCAGCATGGAGGTTTGTGGCTACCATGGTGTCGATGGTCTCTGGACGATTTACCATGCGGGCGGTTGCAGCATCAACCAGCTCCTTGTCCCATTGCACTTGCGGAAATTCATCGGCAACCTGTGCTGCAATTTCATCCCACATGACCATCGCGTGACGCTGCGCATTTGACTTCGTAACCACCGTGAGCTTTTTGCGTGGGCGTTGCATAGCGATCTTAAACGCATAGCGCATAATCCGTTCTACGCCAACCCTTGTGAGCACACTAAGCTCGGTGGCCACTTCGATGGGATGCCCCTGGTGTGCGCGGCCGCCAACACCGGCATATTCACCCTCAGAATTTTCGCGAATAATGATCCAATCAAGCTGATTCGCTGCACAACGCCGTAAAGGCGATTCAATGCCAGGGAGAATCCGAGTTGGTCTCACATTGGCATATTGATCAAAGCCCTGACATATTTTTAGACGTAAACCCCAAAGCGTAATGTGATCGGGAACATCGGGATCGCCAGCGGAGCCGAACAGTATCGAGTCAAAGCCAGCCAGCGTTTTTAAGCCATCCTCAGGCATCATCCGTCCGTGAAGCCGATACCAGTCAGCACCCCACTGAAAATTCTCAAATTCAAGTTTGAAGGTCTGCTTTCGGTTCGCCAACGCGACTAGGATCTGCTGGGTTGCAGGGATGACTTCCTTGCCGATACCGTCGCCCGGGATGGCAGCAATGCGATAAGTTTTCATGGATCAAACAATAACAGTGGTGAGTTGAAATTTTTCTCTTGATTAAATGTTTCGCGCGATCAATACCCGCAGGTGAAATCATGGACTCGAAGGATGCTTGTGGTGAGATACTTGACCCGAAAATTGCACTCGTGCACAGGATCATAGCAGCGAGAATCAAGGAGAACCTCACTTGAAGCCACTACGTTTAGGTTGCGGCGCAGGCTACGCGGGCGATCGGATCGAGCCGGCCGTCGATCTTGCCGAGCGAGGTCAATTGGATTACCTGGTTTTCGAGTGCTTGGCAGAGCGCACGATCGCGCTTGCGCAGCAACAGAAATTGCGTGATCCGAGTTCGGGCTTCGATCCCTTGCTGGAAGCGAGAATGCGCCGAGTACTGCTGCCCTGTGCGGTTCATGGCACAAAAATTATCACTAATATGGGTGCAGCGAATCCTTTTGCTGCAGCGCAATTGACCGCTGCAATCGCCAGTGAGTTGGGCCTTGGTCAATTGCGCATAGCAGCGGTTACTGGTGATGATGTACTGGCTGCACTGCTTGAGCAAAACCCCAGCATCATCGAGTCGGGCAAGCCATTATCGGACTACGCACCAAACATTGTTTCTGCGAATGCCTATCTTGGCGCTGCCCCAATTGTGGATGCGCTCAAACAAGGGGCCGATGTCGTCATCACGGGGCGCGTGGGCGATCCAGCGATGTTTCTTGCCGCGATCATTGATTACTACGGTTGGGCAATGGATGACTGGGAGAAGCTTGGTCGCGGTACCTTGGTCGGTCATTTGCTTGAGTGCGCTGGACAGATCACCGGTGGCTATTTTGCCGACCCTGTCAAAAAGCCTGTTCAAGGTCTTGGGCGTCTGGGCTTTCCGATTGCTGAAGTCCAGGCTGATGGTTCGGCTGTGATTACCAAGCTATCAGGCTCGGGTGGTCATGTGAATGAGCAGACTTGCAAGGAGCAGGTTCTCTATGAGGTTCATGACCCAAGCGCTTATTTCCAGGCCGATGTCATCGCTGATTTTTCGAAAGTCAGAGTGCGCGAATTGGGCTACGACCGAGTGCTTGTCGACGGTGCAAGCGGTCGAAAACGAACAGGTCTTTATAAAGTATCGGTTGGATATCGAGATCGTTATATTGCCGAAGGCATGATGAGTTATGCGGGGTCTGGCGCAAGGGCAAGAGCAGAACTTGCAGCTGACATCGTCAAAGAGCGCCTGGCGCTACGCGGTATTTGGCCCGAAGAGATTCGCTACGACTTCATTGGGATCAATGCCCTGCATGGAAGTCTTGGGGAGAACGTTTTGAGTCAGGGTTCTCATGAGCCTTATGAAGTTCGATTACGTGTTGCAGCGCGTTGTAGCACCGAGGCTATGGCGTGGGATGTTGTTAATGAGGTGGAAACCTTGTATACCAACGGCCCAGCCGGCGGTGGTGGCGCACATCGAATTGTGAAAGAGATCATTGCAGTCGTTTCCTGCCTGATCCCTGAGGACTGTGTTCAAACCCAAACTTATTGGTTCGGCGGTCATCATGAGGTTGGTTCGAAGGGACGCGGTGATTCAGCATCAGTTGATTCGCTATCGCAACACTAAGAAATCGGTCTCTTCAGAAGGTTTTTTGAACATGCTCGTACTAAGAATGATGACGCAGCGATGAGAACGCTATACGACATTGCCCATGCTCGGGCAGGTGACAAGGGTGAGACTTCAAATATTGCTGTTTTTTGTTATCGCAATGAGGACTATCCGAAATTGTTGATCTGGCTAAGTGCCGAGCGTGTTAAGGCGTTCATGGGCGACTTGGTGAAGGGCAGCGTTGAGCGATATCCAGTTGAAAGCCTATACGCAATAAATTTTGTCTTACACGACGCCCTACGCGGCGGTGTAACCCGGTCACTTGCGCTTGATCCTCATGGCAAGTCATTGAGTTCAGCACTGCTTGCAATGCCGCTTAGCGATTGGGGTTGATCTGACCAAGCTTCAGCTTAGCTCAGCGCATGTTCGCCAGCGTTAGTAGGTGTTCAGATCTGCTTAACGAATCCTTGTTACTTTCGTGATGACAATATCGCTCGTGGGTACATCGCCAAAACCTCCCTGAGACGAGGTTGGCTTTGCTGCAATGGCATCAATGACGTCCATGCCTCGAACAACCTCACCGAACACCGCATAACCCGGCGAGTTTTCACTGCTATAGTCCAATGACCGGTTGTCGACGAGGTTGACAAAAAACTGTGACGTTGCACTGTTTGGATCATTGGTTCGTGCCATCGCAACCGAAGCACGTTTGTTACTTAGCCCCCGATTGCTTTCTAAATTAATCGGTGGAAACAAGGCCTGCCGTTGAACCATACCGCTTGCGAAACCACCGCCTTGAACCACAAAGCCAGGAATCACGCGGTGAAAAATTAAATCCTGATAAAAGCCGCCTTGAACATAGCGCAGGAAGTTATCTACCGTTTCAGGTGCCTTATTAGGATTCAGTTCGATCTCAATGGTTCCTTCTGAGCTATCAATCAACACGCTTGGGTAAGGCACGGTAAATGATTTGCTGTACACCAGCTTGCCGTTTTGATCGAAAACCTCAAGCTTCGTATCCCCACTCGCTTTGATGGTGCACTCGTAGCTCAAATCGGTTGGAGAACTTGCCAGGGGTGCCTGATTCGACTCGCAGGATTCAACCTTAATCGTTAAACCTTCATTGAGCCGGCTAATGCCGATTGTGAAGTTTGCTTTCACACCATAAAACAGGTTCCGTGCCTGAACGCTGGGTTCAAGCATCGGGTCTTGCCCCGAACATGCGGCAAGCGTGAGGGCGAAGAAAAATAGGCCGAACTTTCTAACGAAGGATGGATTTGGGTCACTATGTTGATGGTTCGAGATAATTTTTAACATATACGCTACTGCTGCGATGTTGGTTGCTTTGAGTCTGGAGGTGGTTGCTGTGATTGTGCGTCCTTAGAAAAGGATAACGTCTCGATTCCTGCACGCTCATGATTCACAATCACACTGTAGATCATAAACTGTCGGCCTACCCCATGGAGAAATTGATGAAAGCAAAGCTTCAGATCACCCAAAGACGCGACCAAGCCGAGGACGACCCCACTAGTAGGCTTTGGTCAAGCGAACGTCGCCGTCTTCTGCGCTTGTTTCCCGGGTTGAGTACTGCAGCTATGGCTGGGCTTGGCGTTCACGCTGGGTTGCAAGCTCAGAGCTTTCCCACGAAACCACTTCGTTTCGTTGTTCCTTTTCCTGCAGGTGGTGGTGTTGACTTAGTGGCAAGAACAATTGCAGAAAAGATATCGAGTCGAATAGGACAATCGATTGTGATCGAGAATCGTCCGGGGGCAGGAACAGCCATTGGTACTGAAATCGTTGTGAAAAGCCCGCCTGACGGTTACACCTGGTTGGTCAGTCCAGTTGGCGGGCAGGGCGTTTTACATGCCATGAAGGCAAAACTTCCTTTTGATGCGCGAAAAGATCTGGTTTCAGTTGGCAGGATTGCCTACGGCACCGTGGCACTGATTGTTCCCGCAAACTCAAAAGCTAAGACTGTGCAAGAGTTTGTGGCGATTGCCAAGGCTAATCCAGGCAAGATGACCTATGCGTCATCAGGCACTGGAGCACTCATTCATTTAACCGGGGAGATGTTTAAACTTGCTGCTCAAGTTGATATGATTCATGTTCCATATAAAGGAACGGTCCAGATTATTCCTGATTTGATTGACGGTCGTGTCGATATGGCCCTCGATAGTCTCCCGGCCTATTTGCCCCATCTTAAGGCGGGCCGTGTCAGAGCACTCGCTGTCGCCTCAAGGCAGCGCTCGGCGCTTTTGCCCGATCAACCGACGATGGCTGAGGTGGGGCTGCCATCAGTCGTTTCGTTTACTGACTACGGGATGTTTGCCCCTGCTGGTACACCAGCAGAACTTGTAAGTTTTATGAACAAGGAAATGCTGCTTGCACTTGGTATGGATGATGTGAAGGCAAAACTTTCTGCGGCAGGTATCGATGTTGCGCCGAGTAATCCTGAGCAAATGCGAGCAGAGTTGCTTGATGAGTATAAAAAATGGGCCGGTGTGGTGAAGGCTGCTGGTCTTAAGCCCGAATAGGCGGAGCGCTCGACGGTGGCTTTTTTGCCCTCATTGAGGCAACTCCAATACTTTGTTGTATTGGCTGAGCACAAGCATTTCACAAGGGCTGCTGACGTATGTTTCGTGAGCCAGTCAACGCTTAGTGCGGGTATAAAGGAATTAGAGCATTCCTTGGGCGGTGCACTTTTTGAGCGCGATCGGCAGCATGTTGCCTTAACGACTATAGGCGAGGCAGTGCTTGAGAAGGCACAAGCCTTGCTTGCTGCGGCGGGCGATTTAAGCGATACCGCCAAAGCCTTAGCCGAGCCGCTAAGCGGATCGCTCCGGTTAGGCATGATCCCGACGATTGCACCATTCGTGTTACCCAACTGGCTTGACCATTGGCGGCAAGCCTACCCAAAGCTTAGCTTTCAATTGCGTGAGTCGATGACGCATCAACTGATTGACGATTTGAAACATCGTAGGCTTGACGCTGCGCTACTTGCGTTGCCAATTGAGCAGCAAGGGCTGCAAAGCCTATTGATTCACGATGATGAATTCTGGCTGGTTGGAAAAGCATCCGATCCTATGTTGACCGAGAAAACGCTTGATTGGAACCAACTCGAACTGGACCGGCTCTTGCTACTGCAAGAAGGCCACTGCTTGCGTGACCATAGCCTGGCCGCATGCGGTGAGCGACCCAATGCTCGCTTCGAAGGCCTTGAGGCAAGTAGTCTGCTTACCTTGATTCAAATGGCGCAATCTGGGATGGGGATCGCTCTGCTTCCAGAATTAGCTGTGAAATCAGGTTTGCTACGCCATCGAGACTTAATCGCAAGGCCTTTGGCAGCGCCGGCTCCGCGACGGCAAATTGCCTTCTTGGCGCGGCCGAGCAGCGCTCGCTGGGCTGATTTGCAGGCCCTGGCGCTTTGCATTCAAGCAGCGCGACGCCAACACCTTGCTCCCAAGTGATCCAGGCAAGTTCGCAGGCTATCGGTTTACTATCATCGGGTGATCCTGCGCTCTGGGCGGTGATCGGTCGATCGCTCTGGGTGAGTTCATCGGCAACATTGCTCGCTGCCGCTTTAGGGACCCTCGCAGCATTTGCCCTGATGCGCTGTCAGGGCGCTTGGCGAAGTGTGTTAACGGTGTTGCTCAACACTTATGTGGCAATTCCAGCGGTGTTGGTCGGTTTGCTCACTTATCTTTTGTTATCTCGAAGCGGGCCCCTCGGTGGTTTGGGTTGGCTTTTTTCGGTGAAAGCGATGATGCTTGCGCAAACGCTCTTACTTATTCCGCTCGCGTGCACGCTGGTTCATCGCTTACTGCGCGATGCTGATGAGGTGCAGGGTGAGTCGCTTCGTGTCATGGGTGCAGGCCCAAACTTGCGTTACCTTTGTCTCCTGTTTCATGATCGTCATGCTTTTCTACATATGTTGATCACCTGTTTTGGTCGCGGTATCGCCGAAGTCGGTACGGTGATGGTTGTGGGAGGTAATATCGAAGGGTTCACACGCGTGATGACCACGGCAATCGCGCTTGAAACGACCAAGGGCGATCTGCCGATGGCACTTGCGCTTGGCATGGTCTTGTTATTGCTGGTGCTGTTATTGAATCTGGTGATAGCGCTTTTGCCTTGGTGGCGCGATCGGCTCACCGGTGTAATTGGCGAAGGCGTCCTTCGATGAAGCTTATTTCGGAGCCGATGACGGATCTTAGTGTTGATAAGCATGATTAAGATATCAAATCTGGAATTTATAAGAAACGGACATGTCTGGCTGAGGGTTCCCGAGTTTGACTGTCATCAGGGCGAACGGGTTGCGCTTGTTGGGCCGAGTGGCGCGGGCAAGACGAGTCTTTTGCGCTCGATGCTCGGCCATATTAGGCCAGATCAGGGTTTGATCGAGACGCAGCAAAGCGCAACGATGCTTTTCCAAAAGCCGGCTTTACTGCGATGTTCGGTCTTGAATAATCTTCGAATCGCTGCCTTTCTTGCAGGGCTGTCGCGACATGACGGTTTAAAGCTTTCCTTGCACTGGCTCGAGCGCTTGGAGATTGAACCGCTTGCCCCACTTCAAGCCTATCGGCTCTCTGGTGGACAGCAACAACGCGTTGCCTTTGCGCGTGCGATGTTAAAGCCCGTACAAACAGTCTTGCTCGACGAACCAGGCGCTAATCTGGATCTTCAAGCCCAGCAGCGACTTGAAGCCTGTCTCGATCGTCGTTACACCGTTGTATTCAGTTCTCATGATCTGCAGCAAGTGCTGCGTTGGGCTGACCGTGTGTATGAAATAGATAACGGTATACTTCGCGAGCGTTATGGTACTTAAATCATGACTCATGTCGCTAACAAGGCTTTAACTGCTTCATTTTCGCTAACAAAGACTGCAAGTGATGCCTTCATCGCAGATACAGTGGATGAGAAGCTTTACCTGATTGAGCGGCTTGCGCTTGCACTTAAGTTCGACGAAGGGACAGATGATGGCAAGACGCTGGGTTGGGCTGATGCGCTACGTATGCCCGCATACCCAAAAGGGCTCGCACTCGTGTCGCCGAGACAGGTTGGTCGCAGGCGACTTGGAACGGCGAGAGGCCGCGCCGAACTCATTCATGCCATCGCCCACATTGAGTGGCACGCAATCCATTTAGCCATTGATGCCGCACTACGCTTTGAGGTCATGCCAAAGCGCTTCATGCTTGATTGGCTAGGTGTTGCCGTTGAGGAAGCGGGTCATTTTTCGATGTTAAATCAGCATTTGCAAATGAACTATCAGGTGAGTTATGGCGACTTTCCTGCCCATGCGGGCATGTGGGATATGGCCAGGAAGACCGAGCTTGATGTTGTTGCTCGTATGGCCTTGGTACCACGGGTTCTTGAGGCGCGTGGACTTGATGTCACCTCCGAGATGATTCTTGGGCTGATGCGCCATGGCGACCCTGAGGGCGCGTCTTGCTTGGCGCTGATTCTCAAGGAAGAGGTGCGTCATGTTTGGCTTGGTACCTATTGGTATCGCTATGCCTGCACGCTTAGGGGTTTAGATCCTGAAGCGCATTTTTTCGATTTGCTCAAAAAATTTCACACACCCAGAACCCATGTATCGATGAACATCCTCGCACGTCAGCTCGCTGGCTTTAGCCAGCTTGAAC
This sequence comes from Burkholderiaceae bacterium, assembly GCA_023258775.1. GTDB lineage: Bacteria > Pseudomonadota > Gammaproteobacteria > Burkholderiales > Burkholderiaceae_E > UBA3064. The sequence goes on from JALQWJ010000010.1 coordinate 9,613, forward strand.
TTGATCAGCTCAGCCTACTTGGCCAGGATCGATCAACCCCGAATAACGAGCGCCATGGCGAGTCCAACTGCGGGCCCAACGGCGCGCTGAACTTCGCGCCGGATGGCGAGGCCAATTCGCTAAGTCAGGCTTAAGCATTCGCGCTTGGGGCGACCGGCGCTGGGAAAAATTCAACCGGTGTCATTAATTGATTGCGTTGACTCTCTAAGGCACCAAGCTTTGCGCTTTCTGTCAAATAGGCCTGCCATTGCGGATCGGCCTGCATCGCGGCACGGCGGCGAGCTCGATCTGCAGCATCGTTATACATCCAAATATGTACATACTCATTCGGATTGCCAGACTCGGTAACCAGATAGGCAAGGGGCATGCCGAGATGTCGGGTCTGGACAGCCTTTCCCATTTGCTCATAAAGCGCAAGGTGTTTCTTGATAGTTCCTGGGCGGCAGATGTATGTTCGATGATCAAGCAACATGATGGTGGATTTTCCTGATTGGTGAAGCGCTTCTATCGTCCTAGTAGCGCGTTAGGCGTTGTCGTAGCGCTATTTGAGCCTGAATCATGTTCTGATTCAAGCCTGCTATGTTCTGATTTAAGCCTGCTCACGCCGAAAGGCGTGCAAACCGAGCGAAACTCGAATCTTTTCCTGATCGAGCGAAACTCGAATCTTTGCCTGATCACGTCAACAGGGTAATCGTGCACTTTTCCCTTTTCTTCGCTTTAAGATCAAGGCTCTTTGTAAGGAGACCGAGATGCCACAATTAAAAATGAGCAAAAACCTTTTCAAACTGCTTGCAGGACTTAGCTTGCTTAATGCTGCGAGCATTGCGCACGCTTACCCGGATCGTCCGGTGAAACTGATTGTTCCCTGGGCTGCCGGCGGTGATACCGACAATATCTTCCGTCCCTTTGCCCCAGGGCTGCAAAAGCACCTCGGCCAGGCTGTTGTTATCGCCAATGTTGGGGGCGCGTCCGGCATGAAAGGTGCCAAAGAAGCCAAGGACGCACCTTCCGATGGTTATACACTTTATGCAGTACATGATTATATTCATTCTGCTTACTATACCGGTGTGGGTGATGTGAAGTACACCGATTTCGAGCCGATCTGCATGATTTCAGCAACGCCATCGGTGCTGACCTCGAGCGCCAAAACGGCGTGGAAGGACTGGTCGGGCCTACTTGCTGATGCTAAGGCAAGACCGGGTGCGATTAGCGTGGGAGCAACGCTTGGATCAACCAGCCACTTTTTCCCGGCCATGGTCGAAAAGGCCGCCGGGATCAAGTTCAAGTATGTATCCTATGATGGTTTGGCGCCCCGAATGAATGCGATCCTTGGTGGTCATATCGACCTGACCGACTCAAACATGACGCAAAAGGGCAAGGTGGAGGCGGGTCAACTGCGATTTATTGCAATTGCCAGTGAAAAGCGAAGCGCTGAAATGCCAAGTGTCCCGACACTCAAAGAGTTAGGGGTAAATGTGGTCTACGAGGTGAGTCGAGGACTTCTGGTTCCTAAGGGAACGCCTGCGGCGGTGATCAGTAAACTCGAGTCGGCTTGCCTTGCGGCCACCAAAGAGACTGCGTATGCTGAGTCGATGAAGAAGCAGGCAACAGAGGTTAAATTTTTAAATCGAACTCAATATGCTGCTTGGCTTAAGACGACCGACGATGAGAACGCTGCGTTGGCCAAGGATCTTGGCTTGATGCGTCGCTAATGCGGGTAGGGTCTTTGAGTTTGGGCAGGGATGGCTGGGCAGGGTTCGTCGTACTGATCTTCAGTTCGATCCTGTTTTTGCTCACTATTGGCCTTCCCGAGATGCCTTTGGTTCCAGTTGGCCCAGGATTTTATCCACGGATCGTGCTTGGCTTTACAGCGCTCATGGGACTCTGGCTGGTGGTTGCAGACTATCGGCGAAAGCGACTAACCAATCCGCTTGAAAAGGTACCCGCCCCGGGACTGCATGGATTGGTAAGACGCTTTCGCGATGTCGTTATTCATTTTTCAATGTTTGCTGTCTACATCGCTGCGATGTCACCGCTTGGGTTTCGCATCTCCACGCTCGTCTATGTTGCTGCGTCGAGTTGTTTGCTCGATCCGCCGCGCTCGCCAAAGGCCTGGGTAAGGGTGGCCGTGCTTGCCGTGCTGGCAGCTTTCCTGACCTTTTTTGTGTTTGAGCGCTATCTCGCAGTCTTGCTGCCCAGAGGTCGCTGGACATCATTCTGAATTTAGTTTCGTACTTACCCATCACTGATCGAGCACAACATGTTTGAGCTACTTGGCAACGGCATCGCTACCTTGATGGATCTGAAGTACTTGGTTCCGTTGGTAGTTGGCACGCTCATCGGCGTGATCGGTGGCGCCTTGCCAGGCATCACCATTACCATGACGATCATCGTGGTTTTGCCTTTTACCTTTGGGCTTGAACCCTTGCAGGGGCTTGCCGCCATGATTGGGGTTTACGTTGGTGGCGAAACCGGTGGCCTGATCACGTCCTGCTTGCTTGGGATACCAGGAAAGCCGTCCTCAGTGGCAACTATGTTCGACGGCTTTCCCATGAGCCGTCGGGGCGAGCCTGGGCGTGCGGTGTGGTTGGGCGTTTATGCATCGTTGATTGGCGGACTTCTTGGTGCGATTGTGCTGGTTGCCAGCACAGGACCGCTTGCTCGGCTTGCGCTCGAATTTGGACCCTGGGAGTATTTCTCCTTGTTCATACTCGCACTTTCCATGGTGGCTGGCCTTGTTGAATCGTCCATGGTGAAAGGCTTGATTGCGGGTGGCCTTGGCCTTGTGGTAACGGTGCTTGGCAATGATCCAGTGATGGGTAAGGAAAGGCTCAGCCTTGGTATTTCCACGCTTGAAGGTGGTATTCCTTTTTTGCCTGTGCTTATCGGGACTTTCGCATTTGCGCAAATCATGAGTGATATTGAGAAGCTCGGCGCAGATCAGCAGTTGCAAACAGAGGCAGCGAAAAGCGTCAATTTAGCGGTTAACCACCTCAAGGTTTTATGGGAAATTCTTTCTCGGCCCTTCGTGCTGCTTTGGGCCTCATTCATTGGGCTTGTGGTTGGTGTTTTGCCCGCTATTGGTGGTAGTGCGGCAAATATGCTTGCCTACGATCAGGCGAAAAAATTTTCCAAACATCCCGAGCAATTCGGCAAAGGTGCGCCCGAAGGCATTATTGCTTCTGAGGCGTCCAACAACGCCAATGTTGCTGGTTCGCTGGTAACCATTATGGCTTTTGGTATACCCGGTGATGCAGTGACGGCGGTCATGCTCGGTGCGTTAACAATTCACGGCATTCAGTCAGGCCCCTTATTTGTTAGCCAAAATGGACCATTGGCATATGGCATGTTTGCAGCCTACATCCTGGCACATCCGGTGGTTTTGATTATTCTTGCTGTGTTGATGCGTTGGATGATCCGAATTGTCACGGTGCCTAAGTCGGTTCTCTTTCCGATGGTCTTGGTGCTCTGTGTGATTGGTGCCTATGCGCTTGGCAACACAATGTCCTCGGTCTGGATCCTACTGGTCTTTGGTGTTTTTGGTTATGTGATGGTCAAGCTTGGCTTCCCATTGGCACCGTTCATTCTCGGCGTGATTTTGGGCGATCAAATCGAAATCAATTTGATCCGCGCGCTCATGACTGACCCCGATCCCATGCAGTTTTTGTTAAGACCGATTTCAGGTGCATTATTACTCGCTTCAGTCTTATCGGTAGCGGCAGCAATTTGGCAGCATGTGCGCCAAAAACGCCGTGGCGTTCAGGATGCTGAAGCAGCCGATGTGGATTTTTGATCGAAATAGAAAAACCAACGTGTGATCGATACAGAAAGTCGAAGCTACTTATCCAAGGTAAATTTACTCATGAAAAAGACCAAGCAACAAGCTGCTAATTTGGATCGTCCTCAGCAAGAGCATTTAGATGCAAAGACCTTGAAGCTGTTACAAGGTTTCGATACGCCTACGATTTGTAATGCACTTGAGATCATCACGCCCGAGAGACGTTTGCATGGTTATACCGTTGAACCTTTGAGCTGCATTTATCCCGCGCTACCGCCCATGGTGGGCTACGCGCGAACATGCACCATTCGCTCGGTTGAACCCTCGCAACGAAGTGCCGCTGATGATCGGGAGACGAGGGTCAATTGGTATCGCTATGTCGATGAGGGTGGACCCAAGCCGAGTGTCGTGGTGATGCAAGACATTGACGGTGCGCGCGCAGGCTATGGTTCTTTTTGGGGCGAGGTTAATTCGCATGTTCACCGGGGGCTCGGAGCGCTTGGGGTGATTACTAACGGCTGCATTCGGGATGTACCGATGAACGCCAAAGGCTTTCAAATGCTCGCAGGCAGCGTCAAGCCAAGCCACGCCCACGTTCATGTGGTTGAGATCGGCCCTGCTGTGAATGTCTGCGGTATGTCGGTTCGGTCTGGCGATTTAATCCACGCCGATATGCACGGCGCGGTGGTGATTCCGCAGCACGCCGCAGGCCAAATTGCGAGCGCGGTGAAGCTTTTAACACAGCGTGAAGCAGTGATTATCGGAGCCTCAAAACGCAAGGGTTTTAATTGGCAGGTGCTCAGGGATGCCTTGAAGGAGGCCGCCGACATCCACTGACCGAAGAACTCGAACCTAGAGGCGATGTGATGCAACTCATGATTTTCGTTTTCTATTGAGGAACTCGCCCATAAAATGCTTGGGTTCGTCTGTTTCAAAAGCATTGGCGAACTCGCCAATGCTTTGTTCGATAGACTGCCTGAGCGTTTGATCCTGCCAGGCATGCATTAAGCGCTTTTGCTGCCGAAGCACAGACTGCCCCATGCTTGCAAGGCTTAATGCGCGCTTCCAAATCATTGCATCGAGTTGATCTTCTTCGTAAAGTTCGTGGATAAGACCCCATCCAAGGGCGGTCTTGGCGTCGATCAGCTCACCTGTTAGCAACATCCATGTGCTTCGAGCCTGGCCAATGAGTCTGGGTAAAAGGCTTGCATGGATCACCGAAGGAATGCCTACCTTTACTTCGGGCATACCAAGTAGTGCTTCGTGGCCTGCAATGCGAAGGTCACAGGCCATCGCGAGCTCGAGCCCGCCACCGAGGCAGTAGCCAGCAAGTCTTGCGATGACCGGCCCTGGAAAGTGATAACAAGCGTCACACAGATCACGAAGACTGCTTATAAAGATCTTTGCACTTTGCGGGTCCAGTGCGTGCATATCGTGAATGTCTGCACCGCCAATCAAGGCACGCTCGCCCTGACCGCGAAGTATCAGAACCTTGATCTCGGGCTTTTGAGCAAGCGCATCTATCGTCGTAGATATTTGACTGATCGCGACGCGATCGAGGATGTTGAGCGACCCGCGACCTCGCATGGTCAGGATGCCAATACCATGCTCATCGAGTTCAAAGCTGCTCGAGTCGTTTGCACTCACATGGGAGAATGTCTGGCTAGGTGCGGTATGTTGAGTCATTGGTTTCATAACGAGGTGCTTTGTTGCTTGCATTGATTGCTCAGTTTGGTGTTCGTGATTATCAGGCCTTTGTGATTGCGGTGATTGTTTTCTTGCTGGTGCCCGGTCCAGGAAACCTGGCGCTCATTACTTCAACAAGTCTTGCGGGTTTGCGCGGCGGGCTTGCCGCCACGCTCGGTGTGATTGTCGGCGATCAATGCCTGATCGCGCTTGCGATGGCGGGCATGGCGGCGGTACTGCTCGCTTATCCGGCAGCTTTTCATCTTTTACAGTGGCTTGGGGCTGCCTACTTAATGTGGCTTGGCGGGAGCATGCTTTTTGCGAAGTCAGGTGCAAAGCCGATCATTGAGATCCGGCCTGGCGCCTATTTCCGACAGGCCTGGCTAATTACTGTTTTTAATCCAAAGGCAATTGTCTTTTATATGGCTTTTTTTCCAATCTTTATTCAGTCGGATCATTCGCAGGCCTGGATCGGTTTAGGCTTGCTGGCGATAACGGTTGCCTGCCTCACCTTGCTCTATGGGCTTTGCTTATCGCTGATCGTGATTC
>JALQWJ010000110.1 GCA_023258775.1 Burkholderiaceae bacterium
ATCGGAGCATCGCTTTGACGATAACGTGTTTTTGCAGCCAGCAAGCCTCGACTTGCATCATCAACATCGGGTGGCTGAGCAATCCAGCTTAACTGCCCTGCTCTCAGTCGCTCAGACATCAGCCAGGGATGATCGTGGCCCTGAACCACCCAAAGGGTATTTTTCTCTCGATCTTTTCGGGCGACAAACCACGGCTGATGCAAGTCAGTTGCAGCTTCGCCGGGCTGGCGTACCCCGCCAATGCCAAGACCTTTTCGTTGACCGAGTGTGTAAAAAGCAAGTCCGTGGTGCTGCCCAAGATATTGACCCGATGGTGCTCTGATCGGACCAGGCTGGCTTGGCAGGTAGCGTTGCAAAAAAGCGCGAAAGGGTCGCTCACCAATAAAACAAATCCCTGTTGAGTCTTTCTTGGCCGCATTAGGCAGGCCTAGTGCTTGAGCTGCCAAACGCACCTCGGTTTTGAGCACACCGCCCAGCGGAAAGAGACTTCGTGACAGTTGATCCTGATTGAGGCGATGCAAAAAGTAGCTTTGGTCCTTACTCGGATCGATCCCTTTGAGCAAGCGGTATTGCCGATGGCGATTTAGGCGCTCAGGGGCTTGAGCATCGGGGTCCTGTGGTTGAGCACGCTGGTCGGTACGCGCGTAGTGGCCGGTTGCGATCCATTCAGCGCCCAGTCGCATGGCGTGATCAAGAAAAGCCTTAAATTTAATTTCGGCATTGCAAAGTACATCCGGGTTGGGCGTTCGACCAGCCTGATACTCGCGCAAAAACTCGGCAAAGACTCGCTCTTTATAGTCGGCAGCAAAATTCACGGCTTCAATGTCGATGCCCAAAACATCAGCCACGCTTGCCGCGTCCAGCCAGTCCTGCCTTGTCGAGCAATAGCTGTCATCATCATCGTCTTCCCAGTTCTTCATGAATAAGCCAATGACTTGATGGCCCATGGCTTTCAAGATCCAGGCGGCGAGTGCCGAGTCCACCCCACCTGATAAGCCCACCACGACGGTTGACTTGGGGATGCTGGGCATATGACTTGACGCCTGATGAAGAAAACGATCAAGTGCCTCTGAGGTCGTCATGGCCCACCCGAGATCATCACAATTGTGCATCCACCCATTCTATCCAGTGGCGAACTGGAAGCTCGGTGCCTGCTTGCAAGTGGCTGATACAACCGATATTGGCCGATAAGATGACGTCGGGCGAAGCAGCTTGCAAGTGCTGCAGTTTGCGTTCTCGCAGCGCAAGCGATAGATCGGCCTGAGTAATCGAATACGTGCCCGCCGAACCACAGCAAAGATGAGCGTCCTGGACAGGCATCAGGCGCGCGCCAAAGGCCTGTAACAGGGACTCGACCTGACCGCGGACTTGCTGGCCATGCTGCAAAGTACAGGGTGGATGAAAAACAAGACTTTGCTGCACTTTCGTTGTGCTGGGCTGCCGCTGGATAAATGCCTGTAACTCCGCGGGCAACCAGGCCGAAATATCGCGCGTCTTTTCGCTCACCATGAGCGCACGCTCGGCGTAAGCTGGATCATTACGCAGCAAATGACCGTACTCCTTCACCATCACGCTACAACCTGAGGCATTGATCAGTAACGCCTCCGATCGTTCGAGTTGCGGCCACCAGGCGTCTATATTGCTTCGTGCCTGGGCCAGGGCACCCGACTCATCGCTTAGATGATGACGAATCGCACCGCAACATCCTGCACCCTGCGCAGTCGCACCCCGGATACCGAGTTTATGCAGAACCCGAATCGTTGCAGCATCAATACTTGGCATCATCGCTGGTTGAACGCATCCTACAAGCATCAACACCTGCCTGCGGTGTTCACTGAGTTGCAGCGCCGTGGGGAGCAGGCCAGCGGCTCGCTTCGCGGGCACCTTCGCGCGCAACGCTGAAGGCAGGATCGACCGTAATTGTTGGCCGAGCTTCATGGCCGGCGTGAAAAGCCAGGAGCGAGTCAGCGTTTCGCGCAAAAGGCCGCGCAATAACCGTTGCGAAAGCGGTCGGCTCACTTGCTGCTCGACAATTTTTCTTCCCACATCGAGTAGCTGTCCATAAGCAACCCCCGAAGGGCAAGTGCTCTCACAATTTCGACAGGTCAGGCAACGGTCCAAATGGCTTTGGGTCGCTCTACTGGCGGTCTCACCTTCGAGTACTTGTTTGATTAAATAAATCCGACCACGTGGACCATCAAGCTCATCGCCTAGCAGCTGGTAGGTCGGACAGGTCGCGGTACAAAACCCGCAATGAACACATCGACGCAAAATCGACTCGGCAAGGTCACCATCCGGTGTTGATTTCATCCAGCTTGCGAGATGGGTTTCCATAACAACCTTGAAGATTTATAACGTATTAAGCAAAAACAGTAAATACGGCACTCCCGGCGAGAAGCGTTTTTGTCGCGAGGAAGCTTCTGAAGGACTAAGCGTTGACATCGAGTGCGGGCATCAAACGGCCAGGGTTAAATATGCCTAAGGGATCGAACTCGCGCTTGATCCTGCGTTGCAAAGCCATCATCGCAGGCGCAAGTGGCGTGAAGACCGGATGTCGCTTATCAAGACTCCTAAAAAGACTCGCATGACCCCCTAGTGCTCGAGCTTGCTCACGGATCGAAGCATCATCATTCGAACAAAGTACCCAGCGCAAAGCGCCTCCCCATTCAATCACTGTATCGCCCCATGAAGGCTGATGTGCAGCAGCTGAAGGCAAACTCACCCGCCACAAGGCCTTGGACGATTGACGAACCGCGCCGAAAAATGCAAGCCGCTGCTCCTTGATGTCATCCCAAAACTGCCGTGCCTGATCAGCCGTCAGAAATTTGGCTTGATAGTCGCGTTGCCACCGGTTTGCAGCCTCTGACACCGCGGCTTGGGCGCCCTCCAACCTGAGAATTAGATGACCGTCAACCCAGGCACTTGCACTGAGCGGCCAGGGTTCTGCGGCCCATCGATTCAAATGCTCAATCGCGTTTGCCGCATCCATCGCAAGCCAAAGGGTTTCACTTGCTGCCGGCATTGGCCAAACCTTGAGCGAAACCTCAACGATAAGTCCAAGGGTTCCCAGCGCGCCAACATTAAGTCTTGAGAGATCGTAGCCGGCCACATTTTTCATCACCTCACCACCGAATCGCAATAATTCAGCCTTGCTGTCAAGAAGACACATGCCAAGCACGAAATCGCGAACCGCCCCGCTACTCGCCCGACGCGGCCCCGAAAGACCCGCTGCCACCATGCCGCCGACGGTTGCCTGGGCACCAAAGTGAGGAGGCTCAAAAGCAAGCATCTGACGATGATCAGCAAGGCTTTGTTCAACTAGGGCTAGCGAGGTACCAGCCTTCACACTAATGACGAGCTCGGTTGGTTCATAGCGCAAGATCCCTTGATGCACGCTCACATCAAGTAGCTCGCCTTTTGCCACTTCACCGTAAAAATCCTTGCTTCCCGAGCCTCGCATGCGCAAAGGAATTCGGTGCTGCGCAGCATCGAGCACACGTTGCTGCAACCACGCTAAGCTCTCCATCAGCTTGCTCTCCCTGAGCAGTTTATGGATTGCTTCCCGATTACCATAAAAGGGCTTGAGCGATCGCTCCAAGCTGTGAACAACAGCAGCGTCAGCATTAAAAACGTTCTAGATTCGGGTGAGGTAGCGCACCACGATGAACATGCATCTTGCCGTATTCAGCACAGCGTGCAAGCGTTGGAATGGCCTTGCCAGGATTTAGCAAACCAAGTGCATCAAAGGCACGTTTTAAGGCAAAAAATGCGCTACGTTCTGCAGCAGAGAACTGCACACACATCGAATTAATTTTTTCAATACCAACGCCGTGCTCACCAGTCACTGTACCGCCATAATCAACACAACGTTCCAAAATATCTGCGCCAAAAAGTTCAGCACGATGCCATTGTTCAGCGTCGTTTGCATCGAAAAGAATCAGAGGATGCAAATTGCCATCACCTGCATGAAACACATTCATGCAGCGAAGCGCATACTTTTCTTCCATTGCCGCAATGTCTCGCAACATATTGCCGAGGTGTTTGCGTGGGATCGTCCCATCCATACAGTAATAGTCTGGCGAAATCCGTCCTGCTGCGGGAAACGCGTTTTTGCGACCCGACCAAAATCTCAAACGTTCAGCTTCTGACTGTGAAATCTTCATAGCAGTTGCACCTGCTTTTTGCAAAACAGCCTCAATACGGCCGATCTCTTCGGCAACTTCCTCGGGCGTCCCGTCTGACTCGGCAAGAAGTATCGCTTGCGCTTTCAAATCGTAACCAGCGTGCACAAAAGGTTCGACCGCCTCGGCAGTCTTTTGATCCATCATTTCGAGCCCAGCAGGAATAATCCCCTCTGCAATGATCATGGCAACCGCTTCACCCGCTTTAATCACATCGTCAAACGAGGCCATCACGACGCGAGCAAGCTGCGGTTTGGGAATCAAACGAACCGTCACTTCGGTAACCACCGCAAGCATGCCCTCCGAACCGATCAGGGCGGCAAGCACATCAAGCCCAGGGCTATCAAGCGCCTCGGAGCCAAACTCAAGCACTTCGCCTTCGATGCTGATCGCACGGACACGCAAGACGTTGTGTACCGTGAGCCCGTACTTTAAGCAATGCACACCACCCGAATTTTCCGCAATGTTGCCGCCGATCGTGCAGGCAATTTGCGACGAAGGATCGGGCGCGTAATAAAGACCAAATGGCGCTGCGGCCTCCGAAATAGCAAGATTGCGAACACCCGGCTGCACGCGGGCGAGCCGAGCGTGTGGATCAAGATGAAGGATCCGATTAAGGCGCGCCAATGACAGCACAACCCCGGAGGCGTGCGGCATGGCGCCACCCGATAATCCTGTGCCAGCACCGCGAGCGACCACGGGTACCTCGAGCCGATGACAGCAACGCAGGACCTCGATAACCTGGGCCTCATTCAGTGGCAGGACGACCACCATTGGCATTTGCCGAAAGGCCGATAAGCCATCACATTCATAGGGACGCAAATCCTCGTCACGCCAAAGCACAGCGCCGTCTGGGAGCAAACGTGCAAGCTCACGCGCCACCTGCGCCTTACGCGCAGCGCTTGGCGGCTTGGCAAGGTCGCTTTGTAGCGGTTCAAGCGGTGAGGAGCCCTGTGAATGCAAGGTCCTGGCAGCGGGACTCAAGGCTTCGAGAGAAGTCCCAAGCCCGGCTTCTTGATCAATCATGTTCGCCATTTAACGTCACGGATCTGAACGATCTCAATGCGATCACAGTCTGAAAATTTTGCCAGGATTCAAAATATTGCAAGGATCCATGGCTCGCTTAATCGAACGCATGATTGCCATCGCATCGTCGCCAGCCTCGTGCTCGAGATAATCGATCTTATGCAGGCCGATGCCATGCTCGCCAGTACACGTGCCTTCCATCGACTGAGCAAGCTTAACGATTTCATCGTTTAAACGTTCTGACTCTTCAATCTCTTGGGGGTTATTGGGGTCGATCAGGATCGCACAGTGAAAATTACCGTCGCCAACATGACCCAAAATCCCAACCGGCATCGTCGATCGATCAAGGATAGCGCGGGCACCGGTAATCGAATCGGCAAGCTTGGAAATCGGCACGCAGGTATCGGTTGACAAACCCTTGCTCCCTGGGCGCGATTGAAGCAGCGCGAAATAAGCGTTATGCCTTGCATTCCATAACCGCGAACGATCTTCCGGACGCGTTGCCCAC
>JALQWJ010000111.1 GCA_023258775.1 Burkholderiaceae bacterium
CCTGAAAAGGGTTGCATCACGGTCATTCCCTTTTCTCCACTGAGTAAACCTACCAACATCGCGCCAAGAAGAAGCAGGTGCGCACCATTGGTGAATGACTCGTGGAGAATGCTTGCCAGTGAAGTCTGCTTCAACTCAAACGTGCTTTGATTGGTCTGAGCGTTTAAGGCACCTTGCTGTCTCAAACGATTTGCAAAAATAATGGCCAAAAGGATTGCGGGTGACTCCATCAGCACCATCGCCACCGCCATATGGCCACCAAATGCCATGCCTTCTTGCTCTAAATATTGCATCGTCGTCAGAAAGGTCACAGCGCTAACCGAGCCATAAGACGCAGCCATCGCAGCAGCATTGAATCCATCGATAAAGCGACGTAGCGTTACATAAGCTAGAAGTGGTACCAAAATAGCCATGACGATCGCTGAAAAGAGCGCCAAGGCAATATCAAGCGTAAGACCCGATTGCGCAAGTGCAAACCCTCCTTTGAGGCCAAGCGCCATCAGAAGATAAAGCGATAAGAACTTAGCAATCGACTCCGGAATTTCAAGATTCGAGCGAATCGCACCCGCAAATACCCCGAATATAAAAAATAGAATTGCTGGATCCAATAGATTTTGCAAACTCACTCCCTTTCGATTTGATGCTAGAGGCTCTGCTCATTCGCCTGACCGCCGCGGTACGCCTGATGGCTGCAGTACGCCTGATGACCGGAGTCATTGATATTAGGGGCCCTAATTTCTAGAGTAAAATCAATATTCATATGTCTTTATATAGATTTTTTACTATGCTAAATAATGAATATCACCTTTCGACAATTAAGGCTTTTTCTCGCGTTGGCTGATAGCGGCAGCGTCAGTGCGGCTGCAAGGCGTATGCACGTCACGCAACCCACGGCTTCCATGCAACTTAAAGAGATCACGCAGCAAGTCGGGATACCGCTCTATGAAGTCGTTGGCAGGAAGCTTTCATTGACCGAAGTAGGAAAGCGTCTTGCAGAGACGGCTCGCGACATAACGCATTGCTGGGAAAGCTTTGAGCAGGAAATCGACGCATTCCAGGGATTGACTCGCGGCAAAATACGCGTTGCGGTCGTTAGTACGGCCAAGTACTTTATGCCGCGATTAGTTGGTTCATTTTGTAAGCTTCACCCCAGTATCGATGTTGCCCTTGAGATACTGAATCGCGATAGCGTAGTCGAGCGACTTCGAGACAATAGAGATGATTTTTATATCATGTCGATGCCACCAGGCGATATCGAGTTAACTGATGAAAGCTTTATGCAAAATCCAATTGTGGTGATTGCCTCAATAGGTGACCCTCTCAGCAAAGCGAAATCCTTGGGCCTCAATGACTTGGCCAAACACCGATTCATACTCCGTGAAAAGGGATCGGGCACACGTATGGCGGCGGATCAACATTTCCGTGCCATGCGATTTCGCCCAGATATTCGCCTCGAGCTCGGAAGTAACGAGGCGATCAAGGAATCCGTAGCCGGTGGACTCGGTCTTGGTGTGCTTTCGCGGCATGCTTTGCACGGACATGACGGCGAGCATGGCGTTCGCATACTTCATGTCAAGGGATTCCCCTTAGCATCAGCCTGGCATATCGTGCACCCAAGCGCCAAAAGGCTCTCGCCACTTGCGCAAGCCTTTAAGCAACACATTTTGACGGAGGTCGCCAAGTCGTAGGCAAGGTATCAGATTTCAATGATTGGGGCGTTGATCTATGCCTGGCTACCTCGCGCAGGCAAGGGCTGGAGCCTATTGGTCTTACCGCGCAACTAGCCAATCAGTTCCTGCAACCGTGCGCGCTCAGGCTCGTTAGGGATAATGCCAGTTGTTTCAGCTTCAAGAACGATATCGCCCTTGGGATTTTTTACGAAAACCTCTGCGCGTGCTCGACCGCGTTGGTCAATTGAACAGATAAGCCATTCACAATATAAGAGCTCATTTGCGTAGACAGGGCGCCTGAAACGGAAGGCCATCGAACTGGCTAGCCAACCGATTTGGCCGCCAATTTCTGTGATCAGGCTTGCGGTGAGTAAGCCATGGGCAATCGGTGATCCAAGACCCTTAATATCGATATAACGCTGATCATAATGGACTGGGTTGAAGTCCTTAGAAAGCTGTGCAAAAAGCTCGATCTCTGTTGGGCTGAAGCTGCGAGAGATTGCAAATCGATCGCCTACGTTAAGACCTGCGGCAGCACGCCGCCTCATATCAGTCATAGCAGATTACAGGAAGCCAGCGTCCCCGCCTTCTTTCTTGCGTTCCATAATGATCCGCCCTTCCTGATGGAGCATCCGCCCCGTTGTGAGAATTTGCTTTTGCGCATCTTCGACATCAGCCACCTTGATTGGACCGCGCGCTGCAAGGTCCTCACGCACGGTGTCGGCAGCCCTTTTGGCCATGTTCTTAAAGATTTTTTCGCGCAGTTTAGGCGAGGCACCCTTGAGTGCAACAACGAGAATATCTTGCGTTACTTCCAGCATAAGGGTTTGGATACCCTTATCTTCAATCTCAATGAGATCCTCAAAAGTAAACATCTTCTCGACAATTGCATCGGCTAGTTCGCCATCGTATTCGCGAATCTTGCCGATGGCATCCATATCCATACCACCCGATAAGAGATTGAGAATTTCGGCAGTGGGAATGACGCCCCCTACGTTGGAGCGCTTGGTATCCTGCGCTCCAATATTCATCATCGTCTCGTTGAGTTCCTTCAAAGCCGCAGGTTGCACTTTTTCCAAGAGGGCAACTCGCAAGACCACTTCGTTACGGACTTCCGCAGGGAAGAGTTTCAAGAGCGCTGAAGCCTGGGGAGGCTCATAAAAGGTAAGTATGGTTGCCAATACCTGAGGGTGCTCGTTTTTCAGGATCTCAAAAGCCACATCGGGGTCTAGGCGCTTTAAGGCATCGAGGCCTGACATATCAATGGCAGCTTCGAGCTTGCCGAGTAAATCGGAGGCACCTTCCGAACCAAGTGCCTTTTGCAACATGTTTTGCATAAACGAGTCGGTATCGAAAGCAACCTGCGCATTACTGATGGTTGCCTCTTTGAAGTCGCGCAGGACTTGCAAGAGCATATCGCGATTCAACGCGCGCACAATCGCCATCTTGCTTGAGATACGCTGAACCTCAATCGGCGTAACCTGGCGCAAAACGTCAGCAGCCACTTCTGCGCCCACTGAAAGCAAAACCACAGCCGCTTTCGAGGCACCATCAAGATCCTCAAAACTCATCGGCGCCTTACCCGCCGATTTAGCGCCCTCTTTGATTTGTTCGGCTAGAGACTTTGGCCGCTCAACTTTCACTTCTTCTTCGGCCATTACAGCACTCCAGCAACACGGTTATCTAAGGGTAAGGGCAACTGCCATCCATGGTGACAGGCGCCATTGGCATTCAGGCGATCGCTATCTCGCGGTCCGTCGCCATCTTGCTGCCTATTGCAATGCAAGCTGACAGAGGGTACCCTGATTTTGGCAATCATGCTAGCGTCGAAAGTTAAGCCTATGCGTTAAGTCGCCCTAGGGCTCTGCCATAGGCTGTCAAGCTGGCAGTGGGCTTGATCGATTTCACACACATACTCGCGCAGCAGCATCGATCCAACTTGCGGATTCCGCTTTGTCTTGTTTTCAATAGCTATTAAATCCAAACCGATTTGCGGATTGCTTATAGGTCTGATGCATAGCCCCCTGTTGAATGCCTCAGGGACCATCATGATGGCAGGGAGTATCGCTACAAAATCTGTTTGATTTACGAATTCGAAGGTACCAAACATTGAATCAATGCTGATTACTTCCTTCACTTCAATCCCATAAGCCCTCAGCTCGTTGAGTATCTTCTCCCTTCTAATGGATCCAGGGGATTGAAGGACCAAACGCATTGGATGCAGTCCACGGAGATCGATTGGATGTCCATGGTGATCACCGGGCTTGCTAGCTTGAACTAAAACTTCATAGGTAGTCCGCAAAGGCTGACAAAAAATTGATTCAGGCGCCTCAAACATTGGAACAATCGCAAATTCGATGTCACCCTTCAAAACCGACTGTATCAAATCTGTGCTCACTTGCTCGGTGATCTGAATCGCCAGATTAGGATGGTTCTTGATAACTCTTCGATGCACTGGGCCAGCAATAACCCTTGTCAGGGCGGGCATTAGTCCAATATGAACAGAGCCTTCTAAGCCCTTTCTAAACGCCCTCGCTTCGGACTCTGCCTGGACAAGAAGGTCGATGATCATCAACGCCTTTTCATACAAGCGCTTACCTGCAGGTGTGGGGCTGGCACCGTTAACTGTACGGTCGATAAGTTGAACATCAAGCTGTTCCTCAAGCTTTGCGATTTGCTGGGAAACGCCAGACTGTGTCGCGTGTAATCGCACGGCAGCAGTGGTAAAGCTTGCAGTTTCAACAACCGCTATAAAGGTCTTGAGATTCGAGGTTGAGAGCATCCATTAACCTCTCTTATGACAGTGACAATGAAAAATAATTTTACTTAACAGCCTTTAGCTTGAGAGGATAAGTCGTCGCAGCCAAGAGCTAATCGCTATTTGTTTTATTTCATTAAATATGTTTTTGAAGCCCCTAAATGAGGAGCTGTATGATGCCGTCTCAATCGCCTCAGTGGCAAGTCACTTGCCGACACCCTCTTATCGGCGCGGAAGTTCGTGGTGTCAGTTTACGATTACCATTAGATGCGCAAACCCTAGGCTGGCTGCATTCGCTTTGGATGAAGCATCTTGTGTTGATTTTTCCAGATCAGTCGATCAGTGATGAGGAACACATTGCGTTTGGGCGCCACTTCGGCGAACTGGAAATTCACCCCTCGGTTAGCCATCGTTCTTCAACGAACAAGGAAATCTATCGGGTCTCTAATGTTGGTGAAGACGGGAGCATCATCGAAGAAAGGGCAAGCGCCTGGCAGTACATAAATCTCTCCTGGCTATGGCACACGGACAGCTCTTTTCGACAAATCCCGAGCAAAGGATCGATCCTGCACGGTATTGAGACCACAACCAATGGCGGGCATACAAAATTTGCAAACATGTATGCTGCCTACGAGGATTTGAGTAGTGAGCAAAAGCATGCCCTCGAAGGACTAAAGGTAATCCACGATCACGATTTCATCATCAAACAATCAAAAGAGCTCTCGAGCAGAGAAGACAAAGGAAGTTACGTACAACTCCCTCCCGTCAGCCACCCACTTGTACAACGCCATCCCATTACAGGTAGGCCAAGCCTGTTCCTTTCTCCTCACACGATGGTTTGTATTGAAGGCATGCCTGAGGCAAGCAGCCGAAAACTACTTGATGAATTGATAGCCCACGCGATTCAACCCAAGTACGTTTATCGACACATCTGGCGAAATCACGACGTGATTATGTGGGACAACCGCTGTACGATGCACTCGGTTGAACCATTTGATAACAACAGCATTCGTCGAATCATGCATCGGGTCACCCTTGAAGGCGAAGCAGCACCTGTTGCTGCTTAGCGTCGACGCGATGATGAAAGCCTAAATAATCTTCATTGGGTTAACGGGAGGCATCATTCATGGCCATGCAAGCAGGCTTTAGACGAGAAACAAAGGTTGACGTTATCGTCGTTGGCGCGGGCTTTGGAGGACTCTACGCATTACACAAGCTGCGTTCTCTTGGTTATCAGGTCGAAGTGCTTGAAGCAGGAAGCGGTGTGGGCG
>JALQWJ010000112.1 GCA_023258775.1 Burkholderiaceae bacterium
ATGCTGCGGCTCCAATGCTGCGGATGTTCCAATGCTGCGGATGCTCCAACGCTGCGGCTCCAACGCTGCGGATGCTCCAACGCTATGGCTCCAACGCCTGCGGATGCTCCAATGCTGCAAGTCCTTAGCGAGCCTATATTGGCCTAGGATGTCGCTTATCCTGGCTTGCAAATGCCACTGGACTCAGTCCTTAGCAAGTTGATGCAAAAGAGCAGGTGGATTGAATCGTTCACCGTAGCGTGATTGAAGCTCAAGTGAGCGCGCAAGGAATGCTTTTGGTCCCCAATGATGGACAAATTGCAGCGTGCCACCTGTGTAGGCGGGAAAACCCCAACCCATGATCGACCCAATATTTGCATCATGATCATGTTCTAAAACCTGCTCTTGAAGACATCGTAGCGTCTCAATCGACTGAATCATGCTGAGTCGATCGCGGATATCCTCGTCGCTGATAGGTTTTGCGCCCCTCATAAATACCGATAACCCCTCCCAAAGCCTTTTGGGCTCCCCCTCTGGATACTCATAAAAGCCAGCACCGTGGGCTCTGCCAAGGCGCTTAAAGCCATGGGCCATCTTCTCCAAGACATAAACCGCTGATTCGGCCATGCGCTTTGACTTAAGGCTGTGTGCGTGTTGGTGTTTATGGCTGTGGTCACGAGCGTGTTGATGGTCGTGATCATGACTGTGGTGATGCCCGTGATCATGACTATGGTCATGAGCGTGATGATGGTCGTGATCGTGCTGGTGTCTGTGTGCCAGTGCATCGAGCTCTTGGTGCAAGACATCATCAGCGAGCTTGAGTGAAACTTCATCGAGCACCGCAAGTGGGCCAACAGGCATGCCGAATTGCATCGCGATATTTTCGATGCGCGCTGCACTAACCCCCTCGCCAAGCAGGGCCATGCCTTCGTTGACAAAGCTGCCGAACACCCTAGAAGTGTAAAAGCCTCGGGCATCGTTCACGACAATCGGCGTCTTTCCGATCTGTTTCACAAAATCATAGGCCTTCGCAAGCGTTGCATCGTTCGTTTTCTTAGCTCGTATGATCTCGACTAAGGGCATCTTTTCCACTGGCGAGAAAAAATGGATCCCAATAAACTGCTCGGGTCGCGAGCTTGCTTTGGCAAGCTCTGTAATCGGAATCGTTGAGGTGTTTGATGCGAATACAGTTGAATCGCCAAGTACCTCGAGTGCCTCACGAATTAGCTTTGCTTTTAGTGCCTGATCCTCATACACCGCTTCAATAACCATATCGCAAGCGCTCAAGTCCTGCATTGCATCGGTGGCTTGGATACGGTGCAAAACAGCCTGTGCTTTGTCCGGTGCCATTTTCCCTGCTTCAACACGCTTCGCGAGTAATCGGGCGCTATACGCTTTACCTTGTTCTGCTTTTTCACGCGATACATCTTTTAGTACGACAGATAGTCCACGCGATGCGGCAGCCCAAGCAATGCCCGCACCCATCATGCCAGCGCCCAAAATGCCAAGTTTCATGGTCATTCTCGCGGCTTCGCCTTGAGGCCGACTTCGGTCAGCTTTGATCTCGTTTAAGTGAAAGAAAAAACTTTGGATCATGTTTTTCGCGACTTGTCCTGTGGCAAGGCGTGTTAGCCAGCGGGACTCGATACGAAGTGCGGTGTCGAAATCGACTTGTGCACCCTCTACGGCGACTGCAAGAATCGCCTCTTGCGCCGGAAAATTGCCCCGAGTTTTTTCAACCAGCATGGCTGGCGCAACACTGAGCATCGAGGCAACGGCAGCCTGACTGGGCCCTCCCCCAGGGATTCGATGCTTGGGGTCGTCCCAAATCTGTTTACAGACGCCGCTGCGCAGTGCGGCAAGTGCGGCTGGCATTAAGGCTTCATCGTTTTGGACTAGCTGCGTTACCCATCCCATGTCGAGCGCCTCTTGAACACTTAGGCGCTTCGATTCGCTAATCACCTGCACCGCCGCTTGCAATCCCTTGAGTCTCACGGTTTTGACAATGCCCCCTGCGCCTGGCAAAAGACCAAGGCTTGCCTCGGGAAAGCCGATCTCCAAGCCTGGCTTATTCACTGCGATTCGATGATGACAGGCTAGCGCAAGCTCAAGGCCGCCACCGAGCGCAGATCCCTGAATCATGGCAACAACGGGTTTACCAAGTCTTTCCAGGACTCTTAAGTCGGCCTTTAGTATTTGTACCCCTTCAAAAAACGAAGCGGCTTGCGAGGAGTCAATCTTGAGCATGGCCTTCAAATCGGCCCCAGCAAAAAAGCTTGATTTAGCTGAATTGATGATCACACCAAGTAGTTCCGGTCGACCGCTTATGTCGTCTTGAACCCGGCGTACCACCTCGTGCAAGTCATGGCGAAAGGCCTCGTTCATCAAATTCACGGGTGACCCTGGTGCGTCAAGGGTTAGAACGATGACTGAATCCGGACTAATTTCATAACGAATTGATGACATGCTTTACACCCGTTCAATAATCGTTGCGATGCCCATGCCGCCGCCAACGCATAAGGTGGCCAAGCCCCGCTTGAGCTTGCGCCGCTCAAGCTCATCAAGCAAGGTACCTAAGATGATGCAACCGGTCGCACCCAAAGGGTGACCCATGGCGATTGAGCCGCCGTTGACGTTGACCTTTTCCTCGGGTACGTTTAACTCGTTCATGAAGCGCATGACAACGGCAGCGAAAGCTTCATTGACTTCAAAAAGATCGATGTCCTCCACACTTAACCCGGCCTTCGCAAGTGCCTTGCGAGCGGCAGGTGCCGGACCCGTCAACATGATGGTCGGGTCTGTACCGGTTAATGCAGTGGCCAGCACGCGGGCTCGTGGTCTCAAGCTGAGCTGATTGCCGAGTGTTTGATTACCAAGCAACATAAGCGCTGCGCCATCAACAATGCCTGAGCTGTTACCCGCGTGATGAACATGTTGAATCCGCTCGACTTGGGGATATTTGCGCAAGGCCATCGCATCAAAACCCATAGCGCCAAGTTTCTCAAAAGAGGGCTTGAGCGCGGCAAGACTTTCAACACTTGTTTCAGGACGAATGGTTTCGTCCTGGCTAAGGATCTCAAGCCCTAAGTCATCAGCAACTGGAACGATCGATCGATTAAAGTAGCCCGCTGCCTGAGCTTTCGCTGCTTTGTGATGGGAATTTGCACCAAAGGCATCAACGTCCTCGCGTTCATAACCATCGAGCGTGGCGATTAAATCTGCGCCGATACCTTGCGGGACGAATCCGGTTTGAATATTAGTCTCCGGATCTTGGGCCCAGGCGCCGCCGTCCGAACCCATCGGAACCCGTGACATCGACTCGACACCCCCTGCAACCACAAAGTCCTCCCAACCCGAGGCAACTTTTTGTGCGGCCAAATTCACCGCTTCAAGGCCAGAAGCGCAAAAACGGTTGACCTGAATGCCTGCAGCTTTTAAATCCCAACCGGCGCTCAGGGCTGCAGTGCGCGCAATCACTGAGCCTTGTTCGCCAACCGGACTCACGCAGCCGATCACCACATCATCAACCAGGGCTGTATCGAGTTGATGCTTTTGCGCCATGTGCTTCATTAAGCCGCTCAAAAGCCGAACCGGCTTCACTTCATGGAGTGAACCGCTGGACTTGCCTCGACCACGCGGTGTGCGAATGGCATCGTAAATGAATACCTCAGTCATCAAAGATCTCCAAGAAAAGTGGTCGGAATCCCGCACAAGTCTATCTGAGCCTGAGGCAATTGAGCCGGCTTGGTGTACATTGCGCGCAGTTACAAAAATAAAAGATCCAAGCGTATTTTGAGGGAGAGACAGACACCATGATTGCGCGTGAGCTATTTCGCGAAGAGCACGAGCTTTATCGTCAAACCGCAAGGCGGTTTCTGGAACAAGAGGTTGCGCCTCATCACGATCAGTGGGAGGAGCAGGGCTACGTGGATCGTGCGGTCTGGCTTAAGGCAGGCGAGCTCGGTCTTTTGTGTCCCACAATGCCTGAAGCCTATGGTGGATCTGGGGTAGATCGTCTTTACTCGGTTGTGCTGATGGAGGAGATAGCCCGGGTCAACGCGACCGGTTTGGGTTTTGGGCTTCACTCAGAAATCGTTGCGCCTTATTTGTTGAACTATGGGACTGAAGCTCAAAAGCAGCATTATTTGCCGGCTATGGCTCGAGGCGAGGTCATTGGTGCGATTGCGATGACAGAGCCCTCAGCAGGCTCAGATTTGCAAGGTGTGAGAACCACAGCCAGCGATCAGGGCGAGCACTTTTTAGTCAATGGGTCAAAAACCTTTATCACGAACGGTTGGCATGCCGATGTCGTGATTACCGTTGTCAAGACTAACCCGGCCGCGGGTGCCAAGGGCACGAGTCTCTTATTGGTCGATCGTGGTATGGACGGCTTTGAAAAGGGCAGGCGGCTGAAGAAAGTTGGGATGAAGGCCCAGGATACTGCCGAATTATTTTTCGATCAGGTCAAGGTTCCCAAAAGCCAACTTCTCGGCCACTTGAATCAAGGTTTCATTTACCTGATGGAAGAGTTGCCCTGGGAGCGCTTACAAATCGCCATCAGTGCAGTTAGTTCAGCGCAGGCGGCGATCGATTGGACGATCGACTACACAAGCGAGCGAAAGGCATTTGGGCAGGCGGTCGCACAATTTCAGAACACTCGTTTTACCCTTGCTGAACTACAGACCGAAGTACAGGTAGCTCAAGTTTTTGTCGATCGTTGCACGAGTTTGCTACTTGAAAAAAGGCTCGATACCGCCACGGCCTCCATGGCAAAGTACTGGTGTTCTGATTTGCAGTGCAAAGTGCTCGATGCATGCGTGCAGCTCCACGGAGGCTATGGCTACATGTGGGAATATCCCGTTGCCAGGGCCTGGGCCGATGCGCGGGTTCAACGCATTTACGGAGGCACCAACGAAATCATGAAAGAAGTGATTGCACGTTCAATGGGTCTGGGAGTCAAGGCCTCCGCATGACTGAAGTTGCTCAGCTGCTGATTTCAGGCGCGGCGATTGGCTGTATTTATGCCTTGATTGCTTTAGGTTTTGTACTGATTTACAAAGCGACCGAGGTAGTCAACTTTGCCCAAGGCGATGTGATGATGCTCGGTGCCTTTGTGGCCTTTACGTTTTCGAGCATTCTTGATTTAGGTTTTTGGGCTGCCTTACCGCTGAGTCTGATGGTGATGGCTTTGTTCGGCGCTGTATTCGATCGGTTTTTGTTGCGTCCAATTATTGGTATGCCCACGTTTTCTGCGGTGATGGTGACTCTTGCCGCTGGTTTTGCGATGCGTGGCATTGCCTCGATGGTTCCTGGTTGGGGCACCGACACCCATTCGCTCAAGGCCCCCTGGTCTGATGACGTTATCAGGCTTGGTGAGGTGGTGGTTTCGACGGATCATTTGGCGATATTGGCTGTGACTGCCTTGCTATGCCTTCTTTTGTATTTGTTTTTCAAAGGTACGCGCGTTGGAATCGCTATGCAGGCAGCCTCGCAAAATCAGCTGGCGGCCTATTACATGGGCATTCCAGTAAGGCGAATCAATAGCCTGATTTGGTCAATTGCAGCAGCGGTTGCAGCGCTTGCCGCGGTGCTGCTTGCACCGATTACCTTTGTGCACAACAACATGGGATTTATCGGCATTAA
>JALQWJ010000113.1 GCA_023258775.1 Burkholderiaceae bacterium
TGTTGCCGCGTTCTTCTTTCTCGACCTGGACAATGAGTTCTTGACCCTCAGCGATGACGTCCTGAATCCTAGCCCGCCCCGCTTCGCTGCCTTGTTTAAAGTAGGACTTTGAAATTTCCTTAAACGGCAGAAAACCGTGTCTATCTTCGCCGTAATTCACAAAACAGGCCTCAAGGCTTGGCTCAACGCGGGTCACTACAGCCTTGTAGATGTTGCTTTTGCGAGACTCTCGTCCAGCGCTCTCGATATCAATGTCGATGAGTTTCTGCCCATCGACAATCGCGACCCTAAGCTCTTCGGCATGGGTTGCGTTAAACAACATTCGCTTCATTTGCACTCCTTCGCACCGGCGTGGCTTGCGTTGCCAGCCCAATGGAACGAGAGCAGTCACTCTTCCCGGTGCGACCGGGCATGATCGCAGCGCTTAGTTCACTTTCATAAGCCGTCAATAACCGTCAAAAAAAGCCATTGCTGCAACAAAAATCCTTCTCGTTGTAAGGATCGAGAAACTGTCTCGTTCGCCAGGCACCCCGGACCATCCGGAGCCGCGCATCATTCGTTTGTCTGGATGACGCGCCAAGCGCCGATTTCGGGCGGCAAGGGCCGCATATTTCGGGGCTTTGAGGCACAATGTGAGCCTCTTGCGCGACTTCGGACTGGTGTTGACGATATAAATCTGCATACATCGCAGGCGCAAAACCAAGTCCAGATCTTTACTCAGACGACCCAGTATAACCCACATGACATGGCATAACGCGCGGCACAGTATCGTCGATCCCGAGTACGCAGGACAGCGGCTCGATAACTACTTGATCGCGCGCCTCAAATCGCTCCCAAAAACACGTATTTACAGGATGATTCGAAGCGGTGAAGTACGACTCAACGGCAAACGCGTCGAGGCACAGCATCGGCTCCAGGGGGGTGAGGACTTGCGTATACCGCCGTTGCGTGATTTGGCTCATTCGGTGCGACTCGATGGACAACAAGAGCACCAAGCGACACCATCGCGTCCAGACGCAAGCAGTGAGCGCCCATCGTTTCCGGTGCTCTTTGAGGACGACTCACTCTTAGTTATTGACAAGCCAGCCGGTGTTGCAGTTCATGGCGGTAGCGGCATTAGTCGTGGTTTGATCGAATGGCTCCGCTTGATACGACCCGAATTGACTTTTCTCGAACTTGGTCATCGACTCGATCGCGAAACCTCGGGCGTGTTGGTGCTTGCCAAGCGCCGACAGGCGCTGTTGCAGCTTCATCGGGCATTTCGGGAACGGGTGAGTGAGAAGCACTACATTGCCGTCGTCGCTGGCCGGGTACCGAAGCGCGATCGCGTGCTACGCCATCGGCTGCAACGTCATCTTGGCGAGGCCGGCGAACGGATTGTACGGGTTGAACAAGAGGGTCTCGAAGCTGTTTCAGTGATTCGCGGACTCGGTACCATTGAGCGCGAAACGCCGAGTTATGTTTCAACGGTCATGGTGCGCATTGAAACCGGGCGCACACACCAAATTCGAGTTCATCTGGCGTACGAAGGCTATCCTATTCTTGGTGATGAGCGTTACGGAGACTTTCTTTTGAATCGACAGCTGAAAAGCCAGGGACTTAGACGGATGCTTTTGCATGCCTGGCAGCTTGAGCTCGCTTGGCCGCAGGCTGCTGGAGGACGATTACGCTTCACTGCTGCCGTCCCGCAGGCCTTCAAGCCTTGGGCTTGTGGCGTCGAGCAGTGAAATCGGGAACCGAGCCTTAAATAGCGTGATTGCTGAAGGAGTTAATGTGACTGGAGCGCTTGTGGTGTTTGATTGGGACGGCACGCTGATGGACTCAACGGGTGCGATCACCCATAGCATCCAGTCAGCAGCCCGCGATCTCGGGCTCATGGTGCCCGATCGTAAGCAAGCCTCATGGGTGATTGGTCTGGGTTTGCGCGATAGCCTCAAATATGCCGTACCGGATCTGCCAGAAGACCGACTTTCGGCGTTTGTCGAGCGGTATCGTTATCACTATCTTCATTGTGAACCAGCGCTAGGTGCTTTCGAAGGTGTGGTACCGATGCTCGAGCGGCTTAAGAGCCTTGGTGTTCCAATGGCCATTGCAACAGGCAAGTCAAGACTTGGCCTCAATCGTGTTCTTGAACAAACCGGCTGGCGTCATTTTTTTGCAGATACGCGTACTGCTGACGAAGGGCACCCAAAGCCCCACCCCTGGATGTTGCTCGATCTGCTGTCATCGCTCGGCTCAGTGCCGTCGCAGACGATCATGGTCGGCGATACAACCCATGACCTTGAAATGGCCGCATCTGCGGGTACAAGGGCAGTCGCAGTAAGCTACGGCGCTCATGGTGTCGACGATCTCGCCCTTGCCAAACCCGAGGCGATTTTCTCTGACACTCCATCTTTGGCTCTTTGGTTGGAATCCCAGCTCGCAGCATGAACGAATCGACGCCCTCCAACTGGAAATCTGTTTGGACTGATGCCGGAAGCGCCTCCGAACTTTTCGACGGCGGCAGCGGTCTTCGCACGCTCATCCCTGGCCCGGGAGGCGATATTTCGGCCTTCGTGGTGCAGTTTCAAGGTCAGGCATTCGCCTACTTAAATCGATGTGCTCATGTACCCGTCGAACTCGACTGGCTTGAGGGCGCTTTTTTTGACGACAGCGGGCAGTACCTTGTTTGTGCCACACATGGCGCCATGTACGAACCAAACACAGGTTTGTGTATTGATGGTCCCTGTCGCGGGCGCTCCCTTGAGGCACTTGAATGCCGAATCGAAGCGGGCCGTGTGCAGATCAGGCGTCAACACAGGACGAAGCATGACTGAGGATACGAATAAAGCTGAGTCCCCATCAAACACCAAGGCCTGGGCAAGCGCGCACGACATTCAGCAAGCGGCGATCTTGCGCCTGCTGGAAGAAAATCAACGAGAGCAGACGCGAAAAAGACGCTGGTCGATCGTCTTCCGTGGTTTGTTCTTAGTTGTTTTATTGCTTTTTTGGTACGAGTGGCGAAGCGTTAGCGGTCATGAAGCGGCAAAGCCAGATCGTCATACCGCCTTAATTGACATTCAGGGCGAAATCGACCACGAATCCGAAGCCAATGCAGACCAAATAACAAGCGCCCTGCGAGCGGCATTTGAAGATCAAGCAACCGCTGGCGTGATTCTTAGGCTCAATAGCCCAGGCGGTTCACCGGTTCAAGCCTCAATTATTCATCAAGAGGTTCTTCGGCTGCGGGAGAAGTATCCCAACATTCCAATACACACCGTGGTTGAAGATATTTGCGCTTCGGGAGGCTATTACGTCGCTGTTGCGAGTGACAAGATTTTCGTTGACCCCAATAGCCTCGTAGGATCAATTGGCGTGAGGCTTGATGGCTTTGGATTCACTGAAGCCATGAAACGCTTGGGCGTGGAGCGACGTTTATTCACCGCGGGCTCGGATAAGGCCATGCTCGACCCCTTTAGCACCCTAAGCGAATCGCAGAGAACTCACTTACAAAACACGCTTGATGCGCTTCACCAGAACTTTATCGAGGCAGTTAAACAAGGTCGCGGCGATCGCTTACAAGATGACAGCAAACTCTTCAGTGGTCGTGTTTGGAGCGGCGATCAGGCAATCAAGCTCGGACTCGCTGATGCAAGGGGTTCGGTCGATCAAGTCGCACGCGATGTAATTAAGGCCGACGATGTTGTCGATTTCAGCCCCAGACCGTCGTTTGCCGAACGTTTTGCCCGACGCGTCGGCGTGGAAACCTCAAGAGTGCTTGCGACGATGGGACTTCAGATCCTGGCTGCGCCGAGCCGACTGCGCTAGGGAGCCTAGTATAAAAACGGTCGGCTCGCGTCCTGGCAGCCAGGCTGATTGGCGCCATTGGGCGATGCTTTTGGTTTGAATCGCTTCTTTGGCAGAACCCAGAGCAGTCGCAACACATACGCAGGTATCGTGCTTCAACACACGTGCCATCGACGCCATCATTGCATCATTTCGATAGGGTGTTTCAATCCAAATCAGGCTTCTGCCATCCTGTTCATTCAAGCGCTCAATCGCTCGTAGGGCGGCTTCGCGCTCCTCATTGGCTGCGGGCAGATAACCTTTGAATTCAAAATGTTGGCCATTAAATCCGGAGGCCATCAAAGCGAGCATTATCGACGACGGACCAATTTGCGGACGCACAGGAAAGCCAGCTGCATGGACTGCAGCGATCAAGGCTTCACCTGGATCGGCAATCGCAGGTAGGCCCGCTTCTGACAATAGACCAACCGAGTGGCCTGCCTCGAGCCAATGCAAAACTTGTTGAATGATCGTGCTGCTTTGTTGTTCGGACTTCGCCGTGTGTTCATCCCAGACCAGCATCAAGGCCTGTGGCAGCGGTCTTGGCCAGGCGCAGCGCTTCAGCCATGCACGAGCCGACTTTGCGTCCTCCACGACGAAGTGCGAAAGCGCTTGAAGCTGCGATAACACTGGCCCGGGCAGCGATTGCGCGGGATCGCTTTCAGCATCAAGCGCCGTCGGCAGCAGGATCAGCGCTGAGGAGTTCATAGCCGGCCTCGGTGAGAAATTGGGTCAGACGAATCAGCGGTAGACCAATCAACGCGGTGGGATCTTCCGATTGAATCGACGACATAAGGATGATGCCAAGGCCTTCGCACTTTGCAGAACCAGCGCAGTCAAACGCAGGTTCCCGATCCAGGTAGGCAGCGATAAGTTCTGAGCTTAGTTCACGAAACTTCACCTCGGTCGAAACAACAGCAGTGCGCTGAAAACTCAACAGACCATCTGAGGGCTCAAGGTCATTGCGTATAAGAGCAATCGCCGTGTAAAAGTGCATCGTCTTACCACTGGCCAGGCTAAGTTGCTCGATGGCTGCCTGCCGGTGGCCAGGCTTGCCAATGGCGTTCACACCGTCAAGTGTTGCTGCTTGATCAGACCCAATGACAAGTGCACCCGGGTGAAGTCTGGCGACTGCCTCGGCCTTTTCAATTGCAAGTCGCAAAGCCATTGCCTCTACCGACTCGCCGGCGTGCTGCGTCTCAACCACCTGGGGTGCGCGCTGCACGAAATTGCTCGTCAAGCGTTCAAGCAGCGTTTTGCGGTATGACGAGGTTGAAGCGAGCACAAGCTCAATCTTCCCGCCATGCTTGCTCGTTGCTTGATACGCATCATTGAAGCGATTGTCTGCTGGCAAAGTCTTTAGAGGCTGCTTCGTCAGCGTTAAGGGCCCTGAATTCACGTGATGTCCTATGTTTTGGTCGACCACGTATCATAGAGCGATGAGACAACAAGTGACATTGGATCCCGATGAGCCTTCAAACGGCTGACTGGAACGCTCGATCCTTAGCGCTGATGAATTGGATCGAGCACGGTGGGGTTTTCGATGCAAGGATTGAAGTCGACGCCTTGCCCAAAGAAATGCCCAGGCTTTATGCACTTTCGCAATATAGCCCGCGTGAACCGATGCGATGGCGGGCAAGCGGTTTGAGCGACTTAGCCCTTGCCGAACGCCGCCATTGGCTTAGGCTTGAAGCAAGCGCGCAGCTAATCCTAATCTGTCAACGTTGCATGCATC
>JALQWJ010000114.1 GCA_023258775.1 Burkholderiaceae bacterium
CACATTTGCCTTGGGCCAAGGCCGATGACGGGCGGCTTCGAGTTTTTGCCTATGTCTACGAAGATGCACCGCTTGAAGCTTGGTTGAGGGCACTTGCGATACCCCTAAGGATTCATCTAACCGAAGCGCTCGCGCAACAATGGTTTGCTCGCAAAGATCAAGGGCTTGGTACTAACGCCGCTTGCGGCCTTCACGGCGTAGAAACTCTTTGCAGTCGCGCAGGCAACACTCAAGAATCCAACATCAGCATCCAAGTGATGGCACCCTGCTCCCAATGGAAGTGGGACCAAACAATGTTCGCGTGTGATCTACTTTTTGTACGCGGCGAGGACAGCTGGGTTCAAGCGATGCGAAGCGGGATACCATGGCTCTGGCAGCCTTATCGTCAAGAACCTGAGACCTTAAGGGCCAAGCTCAACGCACTTCTCGAGCGGATGTCGCTCGTGCTAAACACATACCTCGCATGGCCGTACTGGCGCGAAGCGCTAAAAGCCTGGGGCCTTGGCGAAGCGCCACCTCAACCAAGCCTGATGCGATTGCACGAACTTAATCAAGAATGGCAAGCCATGGCAAGGCGGTGGGCTGCGCACTGCAACAGCCTTCCGCGGCTTGATCAGCGGCTTTGTCACATGATTGAAAAGCATATTGAGCATTCAAGCGCATATAATTGAAGGCTTTGTCGACCTAATCTTCAGGTGTCACCATGAAAATCGCGCAGGAAATTCGCACCGGCAACGTCATCATGTTGGGCAAAGACCCGATGGTGGTTTTGCGTGCTGAATACAACAAATCAGGCCGCAACGCAGCAGTTGTGAAGATGAAACTCAAAAACCTTCTAAACAACTCTGGCACCGAAACTGTCTTTAAGGCCGACGAGAAGATGGACGTGCTGGTGCTTGAGAAAAAAGAAGTTAGCTACTCGTACTTCGCCGATCCGATGTATGTATTTATGGACGCTGAATACAATCAATTTGAAGTTGAAGCCGACAGCATGGGCGATGCCTTGAACTATTTGGACGACGGCATGCCTTGCGAAGTCATTTTCTACAACGGTCGGGCAATTTCGGTTGAACTACCGACAGGCCTTGTTCGCGAGGTCGAGTACACCGAACCTGCAGTTCGAGGCGACACATCAGGCAAGGTAATGAAACCCGCTCGCGTGAAACCAACGGGTTTTGAGGTGCAAGTGCCGGCATTTGTCGAGATCGGCGACAAAATTGAAATCGATACCAGAACCGGTGAATATCGCAATCGCGTAAAGTGACTTGCACTTTGCGTAATTAGCTTGCGTTTTGAAGTAGCGTATGTTCTTCAATCACCCAGATCATCAACGCCCTGGGTGATTAGTTCATTGTCGATTGCAAATTGCTGCATAAACTCATAGGCTAGTGGCTCGATCTCAAAAAGCCGCCCACTAACAAGAACGGCCCGAACTGCGTCTCGACTGTCGGTGCTACCCCGATCAGGATGCGCCACAAAGACGGGCAGCACAAACGGAGAATAGGCACTTGATTGCCCCGGGCCTGACGCGGCACTTGAATGGGTTTTTGCTTGATCGGGGTCGCGAAACTGCGCCATGATGCCTGCAAGGCGCTCTGCCCAGTCGGAGGGCCGAAAGACTCGACCTCGCTGAGTTAGCCCCAAGATGTGGAATGAAGGCTTGGATTCGAGGGGAAACATTCAACGATCATCAGCTTGACACATGCTGCGATTATAGAATGCGAGCTTTACACCATACTTTCTGGACGCCGCGACCAAGGCGTAAACCACCATGAGCCAAGCATCTGCCCTGATGACGACCTATGCCCAGTTACCGATTGCCTTCAGCCATGGCAAAGGGGTCTGGCTTTACGATGAGCAAGGTCGTCGATATCTCGATGCCTTATCGGGCATTGCCGTGAACACACTCGGCCACGCGCACGCGGGACTCGTTGCCGCGCTTACCGACCAGATTCAAAAAATCATCCACAGTTCAAATTTGTTCCAAATTCCATTGCAAGAAGCTGTCGCTGGTTTTTTGACCCGAATCTCGGGCATGGATAATGCGTTTTTCTGTAACTCGGGCCTTGAAGCCAACGAGGCAGCAATCAAAATCGCTCGGCTTTATGGTCACAACAGAGGCATTGATCGACCAGAAATCGTCGTCTACGAAAAAGCCTTTCACGGACGCTCGCTTGCCACCCTATCGGCAACAGGTAATGAAAAAGTTCAAAAAGGTTTTGAACCCCTTGTTGAAGGTTTCGTAAGAGCCCCGCTTAATGATCTTGCATCAATCGAGCAAATTGCCCGAGATCGATCTAATGTGTGTGCTATTTTTATTGAAGCGATCCAAGGCGAAGGCGGTATCAACCCCGCTCGGCTCGAATACTTGAAGGGACTACGGCAAATCTGCGACCGGCAGGGTTGGTTGCTGATGATCGATGAGGTTCAATGCGGTCTGGGTAGAACCGGTAAATGGTTTGCCCACCAATGGGCAGAAATCATCCCTGATGTGATGCCGCTTGCCAAAGGCCTTGCATCCGGGGTTCCTGTCGGGGCTGTCGTTGCCCGCGGTGTTGCAGCACAAACCTTCAAACCGGGTAACCATGGCACGACCTTCGGTGGCAACCCTTTGGCAATGCGCGCTGCACTAACCACCCTACAGACCATCGAATATGAAGGTCTACTCGATCATGTTCAACGCGTTGGCGCCTATTTGCACGAACGCTTAAGCGACGGGCTATCGGGTCAGCAAGGCGTGGTTGAAATCCGTGGGCGCGGACTGATGATTGGCATCGAACTCGACCGACCTGCAGCAAGCCTTGTGAAACAAGGTCTTGAACAAGGAATTATCTTTAATGTAACCGCCGATTCGGTGGTCCGATTATTACCACCCTTAATTTTCGATCAACGCGATGTTGACTATCTGCTCGAACGCTTGCTCCCATTAATACGGCTTCACCTGCAATCGAAGCATTAAGCGAAAACCAGGAGAATCTCTCATGGCTCAAGCCGTCAAGCATTTTTTGCAATTCAATGATCTTGCAGCTGACGAGTTGCAATATCTTTTTTTACGCACCACGCTGATAAAAGAAAAGTTTAAACGTTATGCCCCACATCACGTTCTAAGCGACAGAACTTTAGTGATGATTTTTGAAAAAGCCAGCACCAGAACGCGACTTTCCTTTGAAGCCGGCATGCACCAACTCGGTGGTGCTGCTATTTACCTCAACACCCGAGACTCTCAACTTGGTCGCGGGGAACCTGTCGAAGACGCCGGGGAAGTAATTTCGCGGATGTGTGACCTGGTGATGATTCGTACCTTTGAGCAATCGATTATCGAGCGCTTCGCTTCGCGCTCAAGAGTGCCTGTCATCAACGGCCTTACCAATGAGTTTCACCCCTGTCAGGTGCTTGCAGATATTTTCACTTGGGTGGAAAAGCGCGGTAGCATCAAAGGCGCAACAGTGGCCTGGATTGGTGACGGTAACAACATGGCTAACAGTTGGGCGCAAGCCGCTGAAGTGCTTGACTTTAACTTACATATTTCAACACCCCCAGGCTACAGCCTTGATGCATCAATTGCCGGCGTGAAGGCGACGTCCTTCAAGCACTTTGACGATCCGATGCAAGCTGCCAAAGATGCAGATCTGGTATGCACCGACGTGTGGACATCGATGGGTTTTGAAACCGAAGACGATGTTCGAAAGCAAGTTTTTGCCGATTGGCGCGTCGACCCAGAAATGATGGCGGTTGCGCGACACGATGCGATGTTCATGCATTGTCTTCCAGCCCACCGTGGCGAAGAAGTCAGCGCGGAGGTGATCGACGGCCCGCAATCGGTCGTTTGGGATGAAGCGGAAAACCGTCTCCACATTCAAAAAGCGCTTATGGAGTACTTATTGCTCGGGCGTGTGGAGGTTTGATTCAATACGCCCGACGGCAGCCGCGGCTAGCGATACGTAGTACTAGCTAGAGTCACGTATTGCAGTTCGAGCGACGTATTGCAGTTCGAGACCAGCTTTGCGCAGATTAAGCATTGCAAAGTGTGTTGAAGATCGCTTAATTTGGGTCAGCAGATCTGACCTGAAGCTGCCTTCCATGAAACGGGTATTGCGGATCCGAGTAGCCCGGGGTTGAAGGATGGCCAGGCGGAACAAGTAGGTCTACAAGTTGCTCATCGCGATCGGTCCACGACAGCTCAATCGCCGGCAGGTAATCGTTCCATTGTTTTAGCGTTCGAGGACCTGCGATCACCGAACTCACGATCCGATTTGCCAACAGCCACTGCACTGCGAATGCCACAAGCGTGCACGACCGCTCTGCGCAGTGAACGGCCAGTCGCTGAGCAACGGCAAGCGATTCCTCCCGCCATTCGGTTTGCATCATCCGACGATCGAGTCGACCGGCGCGGCTCTCATCATTCGGTTTCACACCAGGCTGATACTTGCCGCTGAGCACCCCTCTTGCAATCGGACTATAGGGCACCACGCCTAAACCAAAAGCCTGACAGGCCGGCAGAATTTCAACCTCGGGCACCCGATTGAGCAAGTTGTAATAGGGCTGACAAAGACTCGGCGCTGGCACCGACATCCGAGCGCAAAGCGCAACAAGCTGAGCAATTCGCCATCCACGCATATTCGAGATCGCCCAATAGCGGATCTTTCCGCTGCGAATCACATCGGCAATCGTCCCAAGGGTTTCTTCCCAATTCGTATCGTCCCAGTCGCGATGCAAGTACCAGATGTCCAAATGGTCGGTTTGCAGTCGACGTAAAGAATCTTCAAGCGCGCGCATCATCCAGACACGGCCATAGCCCCGATGATTGGGGTCATCAGACATCGCATTGCCTACTTTGCTGGCGAGAATCCACCGATTCCTCTGCCCCGCTAATAGCCCACCCAGCATGGTCTCGCAAGCGCCTTTGCTGTAAACATCGGCTGTATCGATGAAATTCACGCCTTGCTCACTGGCAGCCGCAAGAATTGCAGCTGCCTCCCTCGCATCGGTTTGATCGGCAAACATCATCGTCCCAAGACACAACTCCGATACTTTCAGATTGCTTGATCCAAGCCGGCGGTAACGCATAACTCACTCCATTGTGCGAAAAGGTCCGAGACGCTTGAGCGCGAATCGCCAATCGACGCCCCTCAGTCCGTATTGGCAATGATCGTGACCTTGGGATGTTTGATATCTATCTTGCCTTGGATTTCAGTCCTCACGTTGCATCAATAGCTTCTTGCGCGCCCGATGAACGCGGATCCAACAGTTGTTCTCGCTAATACCGAGACGATTGGCCACCTCAAGGGATGGACGATCTTCAACCACTTGCAACACGAAGGCTTCTCGCATGCCAGGCGCCATGTCGCTAAGACTTTGGGCGACCCGATTAAGACGCTGCCGCCGGGAGCAGATTTCCATCGGATCCTCATTCGCACGTACCCCCATCACACCGCATCGAGCGGCCCAATCAAGCTGCTCCTCAGCAGAAGATGAGTCGTCATCAATCCAGTCTGCTT
>JALQWJ010000115.1 GCA_023258775.1 Burkholderiaceae bacterium
ATTTGTCTCCCTGTTGAAAAGTTTATGGATGTCAAAGCTTTAACTTAATCAACAAGTTGCGACTCGTCAATTGTAGTAAGACAAGGAATCTGTAGCCGGCCAGAATCAGATCCCGTCAAATTCATGCCGATTGCAGCCCGACTTATCCATTTGGAGTTTTGCGTGAGGCGGCACAAAAAACCAAAGCCAAATAGCCCATGCGGAACATAACAAGTAAAGGACCGCAAAAAATGCTAACGGGAGGTTCCAGTACAGTACGTCATGAAGGACACGCGCAAGAAACATTCCTTCTGAAGAATCGCCTCTGAGCTTTACTTCCAAAAGTGTTAAGGGGCAGTGCTGTCCGAGAAGCGTTTGTACTGCGATAAAAAGCATCATGAAGAGATGCAGCAATCTTATCGTTCGACTACGAACCCAAGCCCAACGGCTTCTTCCAATGGGAATCAAGATCAGAAGCGATGCGTTGAACGCCACGACACCGAGGTGGGTGAACATGACAGCATCTGCGATCGTCATAGGTTCTAACTACTAGAAACTAAGCGCTTCAAATAAAGTTCATCTCCACTGAAATTCAGCACTTAATCCTCAGCTGCGCGCGTTGAGCGAAGCCAGGCGTAAAAAACGCCGACACCTGCGCTCAATCCTGTGGTCTGCCGTACGAGTGGACTATCTTGATTAGCCGCGCCCGACAGGCTATCGACCCGACCAAATCCGAATACTCGCCATTGTGGCGTCAGACTGTAGTTGATGGACGTGGAAAGCCGCCACGCGATAATTCCGCCTTCCGCTGTGAAAGCTGGTCGGTTATCGTTCGCATAGGCTTTATCCACGCCATAGAAGGTATGCCCAAGCTTTTTATCGCCAACAATGGCGCCAATGCTTGCCGTGTAGGCAAATTGCGGGGAAAGCCGCTGCTGCCAAAGCAGCCTAGGTTCAAAGGCGATTCCTCGATGAGCGCCGCCGTCGCTTAAATCAAAAACGCCGCGCAAGGGCAAATCGAGTCTCCAGCGTCCACTGCCTGATGCGTCACCCAGATTCACCCTCAGTCGAGGTCCGAATTCAATAAGCGTTCCGAGTTCAGGCATGCCTCGTCTTGCTTCGATCTCGCTTGAGCGTGCTGCAAACGATCCCGATGCACCGATGTCAAGTTCATACCGGGGCGTACGAATTGCACGTAGTCCGGTTGTCTCTCTGTCTGCTCGCAGAAACTTCCCCCGGTAAACCACAAAGGGCAGTGGTAAAACCCTATCCACCTGTTGATCTGATCCTGGGTAAGCCTGCTGCGAAACTGCGAGCGCGAACCCGCCAATTTCCCACAAGGGATTCTCGCTACTTCGCTCAACCTGATTGTCAAGCGCAGTCGTTGAAAGCTCGGCGCCTCGCCGTGTGGCAATTTCCGCCGCAAGGCTCGAGTGACCGAGCATCGTTCCAAGCACGACACCAAGGACAAGTAAAAAAGTACGCGGCACAAGTCGAGGCAGCGTTGCCACTTGAGCCTGGTGATACATAGTATGAATGCTGATCACTCGATTCACCTCGCTAACATATCCGAAGTAAAAAACTGACACAAGGCGATCAAATTGCTCGAAACGCCACGAAGTTTGACTGTAAGGCATACATCGAAAGCTTGCAGCGGCGAAGTCAGGTCTACCTCCAGGCATGTTTCCTAAGAATCCAAGCCAGCTACAATAAATCGAGGATAGCTGTTGTTTACGCAAGCGCGACCGAATGTTCTTAATTATCCAAGTGCAAGCGCACTCGGCGCGAAACCCTTAAATGGGCTGAGGCAATTAAAGACGCTCGAATTGAACCAGAGTAAATCTATTGTCGTGCTCGTGGGTTGATGAGATTGAAGCATCATGGAGCCTTAATTGAGCGATAGAAGTGGCAAAGGCGGTCATCATGAAAGCGCTAACGTGACATGAGTCAATACACCCACATCATCGGCGCACGCAGCTATCAGTTTGCGGATCTGAAGGATTTGATGGCCAAGGCTACCCCGTCGCGATCTGGTGATTATCTGGCTGGGGTCGCGGCTAGCAGCGCCGAACAGCGTGTCGCTGCGCAAATGACTCTTGCATCCCTACCGCTGCGAACATTTCTACAACAATCACTGATTCCCTATGAGCGCGACGAAGTCACGCGCCTGATTATCGATACCCATGACGCACATGCATTTGCAACGGTACAACATTTGACCGTAGGCGACTTTCGGGACTGGCTGTTATCTGACGAAGCAGACGAGTTAGCCTTAAGCGCACTTGCACCCGGTATTACACCTGAGATGGCTGCTGCCGTTTCAAAGATTATGCGTGTTCAAGATTTGATCTTGGCCGCGAAAAAATGTCGTGTCATCACGCGTTTTCGTAACACGATCGGCTTAGCCGATCGACTCGCCACAAGGCTTCAGCCAAATCACCCGACTGACGACGCTTCCGGTATTGCAGCAAGTATGGTCGACGGTTTGTTATACGGTGCAGGTGATGCTGTGATCGGCATCAATCCGGCAAGCGACAATGTGCAGCAAGTGATACGTATTGTTCATATGCTTGATGAAGTGATTCGCCATTACGACATCCCAACTCAATCCTGCGTCTTAACGCATATCACGAACACCATTGCAGCAATCGAGCGCGGGGCGCCAGTTGATTTGGTGTTTCAATCGATTGCTGGAACCGAGGCGGCCAACCGAAGTTTTGGTATCAATTTGGCGCTGCTCGCCGAAGCAAGTGATGCAGCCCTGTCGTTAGGCCGAGGTACGCTTGGCAATAACCTTATGTATTTCGAAACCGGTCAAGGCAGTGCGCTATCGGCCAATGCAAACCATGGTTTGGATCAACAAACTTGTGAGGCGCGTGCCTATGCGGTCGCTCGACGCTTTAAACCTTTACTGATCAACAGCGTTGTAGGCTTTATCGGGCCGGAATATTTATACGATGGCAAGCAAATTGTTCGTGCTGGTTTGGAAGATCACTTCTGCGGCAAGTTAATGGGGCTGCCGATGGGGTGCGATATTTGTTACACCAATCATGCTGAGGCAGATCAAAATGATATGGACGTGTTGCTAACGCTGCTTGCAACTGCAGGATGCAATTTCATCATGGGTGTCCCTGGATCGGACGACATTATGTTGAATTATCAGACAACGTCGTTCCATGATGCCTTGTACGCGCGGCGGGTGCTTAAGTTGAGGCCAGCGCCAGAATTTGAGGCCTGGCTGCACAAGATGGCGATCTTTCGTGATGGCGAGCAAGTCCAGCTCAATGACGATTTACCACCACTTTTTTCGGATGCATTACTGAGGTTGGTGTCAACAGAATAGTCTGATTAATATATCGATGAGCAAATACAAACAGATCGTTGTTAATAATCCCTGGAGCACGCTTCGACGGTTCACCGCTGGGCGGATTGCACTGGGCCGTAGCGGC
Source organism: Burkholderiaceae bacterium (assembly GCA_023258775.1). Classification (GTDB taxonomy): domain Bacteria; phylum Pseudomonadota; class Gammaproteobacteria; order Burkholderiales; family Burkholderiaceae_E; genus UBA3064. The sequence goes on from JALQWJ010000115.1 coordinate 3,429, forward strand.
ATCAGTTTGCCAAGCACCCAGCAGTTAGCCTTCCAGCTTGATCATGCCCGTGCACGTGATGCCGTTCACCGCGCTCTGGATGCAGATACGCTGAAGCAGTCGGTCGACGATTTGGACTTTTTTGAAGACGCAGTGCTTGTTGAAACTGCGGCGGATAACCGTACTATGTTTTTACAGCGTCCTGATCTCGGTCGAAGGCTTTCAGCGCGATCGAAGTTGCTATTGCGGTCTCGCGCTCAAGGCTGTCATGGTGCGAGCTACGATCTGGTCTTTGTTATTGCTGATGGTTTGTCCGCACTGGCTATCGAGGTTAACGCAGTTGCATTTTTAAAAGCGATGCATCAGCACTTAAGCAAGCTTTCAGTGGTGGATCAGCACTTAGTTAAGCGGCCACTGCGATGTGCACCGATCTTCATTGTGCAGCAGGGGCGTGTCGCGATTGGCGATGAGATTGGCGAGTTAATGGGTGCGAAACTGGTGGTTGTTATGATTGGTGAACGGCCTGGATTGAGTTCACCCGACAGTATGGGACTGTATATAACTTGGGAACCACGCGTTGGATTGACCGATGAGCGTCGGAACTGCATTTCAAATGTTCGTCCAGCCGGTCTTTCTCATGATGAAGCGGCATACAAGCTGCACTATCTGCTCAGTGAAGCCTTACGCTTAGGCCTAAGTGGCGTACAGCTCAAAGACGAGACGGCTGGCCAGCGATCGAGTAACGCGATTGTTTTCCAGGGTTTTTGTTTAAGCCCTAAAAAACTGAGCTAGAGTAATCCGATTAGCTTTCGAGAAATTTGCTCGAGTCCGCTAAGTAAACACTGAAAGGAATGTCATGTTAAAGATCTCTATAGGTATTGTCTCAATGGCTTTCTCAGGTCTGGTGATGGCTCATGGTTGTCCTGGCGAGATGAAGGCAATTGACGCCAAACTTGCGACCAACCCCAAGGTCAGCGAAGCTGATATGAGTAAAGTCAAAAAGCTTCGTGCGGATGGCGAGTCAGCTCACAAGGCAGGCAATCACGGCGAATCGATGAAACTGCTTGCTGAAGCTAAGAAAACGCTTGGTATGTGATCGGTCTTCTTGAACTCGGCTAAGCGGTCCGATGTTCATTTGCTCATACCGGGGACGTACGAGGCCTTGTATCAACCGGGAGACACAATAGACCTGTTAACAAGGCCAGCGTTGCGAGTAACAAATAATAGGTATCGAAGTCGGTACGTTGTAACGCTGGACGCGCAAGCATTGCGACTGTGAGCGCAACGCCTATCGCAGAGCCAATCTGGCGGGTCGCTTGATTGACTGCGCTCCCAACAGCGTAGTGTTGTGCTGGCAGGCGGCTGACGGCCGCTGCTGACAACGATGGCAGTACCAAGCCAACCGCAACGCCGCTCATCATCAGACCCGGCAACCAGTGCAACAAATAATTCGCTTCATTGCTGGGGACGAAATAAAACCAAAGGGTGCTGGCGGCGTAGAGCAGCGAACCGCCAACCAGAAAGCGCCGATGGCCGAGGCGAGATGCGAGTCGACCTGTCACGATTGCGGTCGGCATGACCAGCAGTGGGCCTGGTGTTACTGCTAGACCGGCTAGCGGTAGCGAGTAGTGCCAAACGCCGAGCATAAAGAAAAAGAAGCCAAGAAACATCATCGAAAAAGCGATGCCAAATACCAGCGTGGCTGCATTGACGAAGCGATAGGTGCGATGTTTAAAAATTTCTAAATCGATCAATGCATCATCGCGTGAGCGAGCCCAGAGCACAAAGATTAACCCGGCAAAGATCCCGCCAACTGCCATGGCGATCAATGTTTGATTGCTCCAGCGACCCTCTCCGCTCTCGACAATTGCTAGGGTTAATGAGCCGACGGCCGCCATCAGCAGCAATAGACCCAGGATATCCATCCGCCTTCGCTGGGTTGGCTTGACCGCTTCTTCGATGCTCGATGCGCTGCGCCAAAGTGCCCAAAGCCCAATTGGGAGATTGATGTAAAAGGCCCAAGGCCAGCCAGCCTTGTGTGTAATCCAACTGCCCAAACTCGGTCCTACGGCGGCAGCGAGTCCGCCTAC
>JALQWJ010000116.1 GCA_023258775.1 Burkholderiaceae bacterium
ATCGTCGTTACTGGATTTGACAAGGACATGCACTGCGTCAAACTAAAACGTCGCGCAAGAGCAGAGATCTTGCGTATCAGGCCTGAAACACGCGAAGTCGATATTTGGATTGCCAACGCCGCGCAAAGCCTCCACCCCGTGGCAGGTCAAGGGCTTAATCTGGGACTGCGCGACGCGGCAGAACTCGCTCGTTGTCTTGTTGATCTGCAGCAATCAATCCGCCACTGCGAGCGTTTACCAAGCGGCACGCTGATTGCCGCACTAAAACGATTTGAACAGCAAAGACAGCGAGATCGCTGGTTGATGATGCAAATAACCGATCAACTGGCCAAACAAAGCAGCCGCTTTTGGTTTCAAGCACTGGCACCCCATGCGCTTAAGCTTGCCACCCAAGCCCCACTCAAACGATTAATCATGCAAACCTTTGCCTTCGGCCCTCGCGAGCCCTGGCCTTTGTTGCATTAGGGCACATTCGAGCTTGTTATGATCAAGCAATGCAACACGAAGGCCTTGCAGTCAACAATGACTTTGAACCCACTCAAAATTGGTCCTTACAAGATTGACCATCAGGTCCTCGTTGCACCCATGGCTGGCGTCACTGACCGACCTTACCGGCAACTGTGCCGAGCTTACGGTGCAGCCTATGCTGTCTCGGAGATGGCTGCCTCGAACCCGGCGCTGTGGAAGAGTGTCAAGACCTCTCAGCGACTAAATCACAAGGGCGAACCGGCACCGATTGCCGTTCAACTGGCAGGCGCGAACCCTGCAATGATGGCCGAAGCAGCCCGCTTCAACGCCGACCGAGGCGCACAAATCATCGACATCAATATGGGCTGTCCAGCTAAGAAAGTCTGCGCGCTTGCGGCAGGCTCTGCCCTGATGGGTCAAGAAAGCCTTGCGCTAAGTATCGTGGATGCGGTGCTCGAGGCCTTGGCGCACCGTCGCGAGCCTGTGCCAGTCACGGTAAAGATGCGTACTGGTCTTTGCACGGCAAACCGCAATGTGCGCAGTCTTGCCCTCGCCATGCAATCGCTTGGTGTATCCATGATTGTTGTTCACGGACGCACCCGTGAACAAGGCTTCGCTGGTGAGGCGGAGTACGAAAGCATCCGACAGGTGAAGGAAGCGCTGTCAATCCCGGTGGTTGCCAATGGTGATATCGACACACCAAACAAAGCGCGCGAGGTGCTGGCTCAAACGGGCTGCGATGCCGTCATGGTAGGCAGGGCAGCACTTGGAAAGCCATGGCTCTTTGCACAAATTGCAGCTGACCTCAATGGCCAGGGGCAGCTTGCTGAACCAAGTCTGGAAAGCCTGAGGGAGCCGATGAAGGCACATTTTGAGGATCATTTAAGTTTTTATGGCGAAGCAAGCGGACTGCGAAGCATCCGAAAGCATGTTGCCTGGTTTCTGCCTCAGTGGGTCCGGCTGAGCGGTTTACAGCAGGTCAATGATCTGCCGGCACCGATCTGGGCGGAAGACGCGGTGCAGCACTTCTACCGAATTGACTCATCTGCCGCACAATCTGACTTTCTCGACCGTTGCTTTAGCCAACTGATCAACCAAGATAAGCCGCTTAAGCCACTTTTGACGCAAGCCTGGCCGATTGCAGCCTAAATGCCGGTAGCATTGCGATCTACCCAAGGCAGGAAACAAAGAGAAGAAGGCCATGAACCAAGCCAAGAGCAATCCAATGGCACTTGCGGTTGAGCAGAGTTTAGAGCGCTACTTTGCCGATCTAGAGGGGGCAAGGCCGGCTGGTATTTACGACATGGTTATTCTGACCGTCGAAAAACCGATGTTGCAGCGTGTCATGCTTGAGGCTAAGGGTAATCAGCTTCGCGCATCCGAAATGCTAGGCATTAACCGCAATACCTTACGCAAGAAATTACAACAACACGGCTTACTCACCAAGCCTTCAGCAGCATAGTCCAAGATACAGGTCTGCTAAGAAATGCTTCCTATTCGTCGCGCATTGCTTTCAGTCTCAGACAAACAAGGTCTGCCCGAACTCGCCAAAGGTCTCGTCGCACTTGGCGTCGAACTGATCAGCACTGGTGGTACGGCCACGATGCTTCAGGAACTTGGTTTGCCTGTCACCGAGGTCAGTGCACTGACTTCGTTTCCTGAGATGCTCGATGGCCGGGTCAAAACCCTTCATCCCAAAGTCCATGCAGGATTACTTGCCCGCAAAAACAACGACCGTCATATGGAAAGCCTGCAGGCCCAAGGCATTCAAACCATTGATTTATTGGTCGTTAACCTTTATCCCTTTGAGCAAACAATCGCGAAAACTGATTGCACACTCGAGGACGCGATCGAGCAAATCGACATCGGCGGCCCAGCCATGCTGCGATCTGCGGCAAAGAACTGGCAGAGCGTGGCAGTGCTCACCCATCCCGAGCAGTACCAGGACCTGCTGAAAACCGTCTGCCTTGCCTTCACTGAACATGGCTACGCCGGCCTTAGCGACCGCCAGCGCTTTGCACTCGCCGTAAGCGCTTTTGAGCGGGTGAGTCAATACGATGCTGCGATTAGTAACTACCTTTCAACCCATCTAGCCTCGCAAGCCCTAGCGACCGCGCAAGCTAAAACGCCAGATCAGCAAACCATCTTTCCCGGAGTTTTGATACAAAGCCTCATCAAGCTTCAGGATCTGCGCTACGGCGAAAACCCCCACCAGGCGGCTGCACTTTACCGCGACCCTTTGCCGGCACCCGGATCGCTCGTCACAGCGCAACAAAAACAGGGCAAGGAACTCTCTTTCAACAACCTCGCAGATGCTGATGCTGCTTGGGAATGCGTTCGCGGCTTTAACGCTCCGACTTGCGTTATCGTTAAACATGCCAACCCCTGCGGTGTCGCCTCAGCGGGCAACTGCCTTGAGGCCTATGCAAAAGCATTTGCCTGTGATCCAACCAGCGCCTTTGGCGGCATCATTGCGTTTAATCGTGAACTCGACGAGCAAAGCGCGCTCGCAGTTTCACAGCAATTCGTGGAAGTTTTGATTGCACCAGGCTACAGCGCCAGCGCACTTGAAGTGCTTGCAGCCAAGGCCAATATTCGAGTCCTGGCGATCGATTGCAGCGCCGTTGGCAGCAAAACCACTGGCATTCAACATGACTTTCGCGACTTGGACATGAAGAGGATCGGATCGGGACTGCTCGTACAAAGCGCTGATCGTCATGAGCTTCAGGTGCAGGACTTGCGAGTCGTGACCAAGCGCGCGCCGAGCCCTGAGCAACTCGAGGACTTGTTGTTCGCCTGGCGGCTAGCCAGGTTCGTGAAGTCCAATGCGATCGTCTTTTGCAAGAACCAGCAAAGTCTTGGCATTGGGGCGGGGCAAATGAGCAGACTTGACTCAGCCAGGATTGCCTCCATCAAATCCGAGGCAGCTAGGCTCAGCCTTGCAGGCTCGGTGGTGGCAAGCGACGCCTTTTTCCCCTTTCGGGACGGACTCGATGTCGTGATCAACGCGGGCGCTTGCGCGGTTATTCAACCAGGCGGCTCTTTGCGCGATCAAGAAGTCATTCAAGCGGCCGATGAGCACGATATTACGATGGTCTTTACAGGGGTTCGGCATTTCCGGCACTGAAGCTTTGCTTGTGCTTGGGATTGATCCAGGCTTGCGGCGCACCGGATTCGGTCTGGTCCGTCTCGAGTCAGGCCAGCAGCGCTGGGCGGGAAGTGGCACGATCCAGACCGGCGAGGGCCCAACTGCCGAACGCCTCGCAAGAATTGTCGAAGGAATCGATCAACTGATTCGAAGCTATCGACCCGATGAAGCCGCAGTCGAGGAAGTCTTCGTCAATGTCAACCCGCGATCAACGCTCTTGCTTGGCCAGGCGCGTGGTGCAGCGATCGCGGCGCTTGCCCTGCACAAGTTACCTGTGCATGAGTATGCTGCGATGCAAATCAAGCAATCGATCGCCGGCCATGGTCGCGCGGCAAAAGCACAAATGCAATTCATGGTGCAAAGGCTGCTCTCGCTCGAGGGTAGTCCAACGCCGGATGCAGCCGACGCGCTTGCCTGCGCCCTCCATCACCTGCAATCGCGAAAACTTGGCGCATTACAGGCGCTGGGCTACGGACGCGGTCGGCTTCGATCCGGAAAAAAACGCTAAATCGGCCCCATAAAATCGGACCAATAAACATTGATAATAGACAACCATGATCGGACGAATTCAAGGCATCCTGATCGAAAAATCGCCCCCCGCCGTCTTAGTCGACGTCCAAGGGGTGGGTTATCACATCGATGTCCCGATGAGCAGTTTTTATGACCTGCCTGCCCTTGGTGAAAAAGTCACGCTACTCACAGAATTTATCGTTCGCGAAGATGCTCAATTGCTTTACGGCTTTGTGAGCGCGCAAGAGCGCGATGCCTTTCGGTTATTGATCAAAATCTCAGGGGTAGGCCCGCGAACCGCCCTAAGCATTTTGTCGGGGCTGTCGGTTGAGGAGTTGGCACAGGCTGTTGCCGCCCAGGAAAGCGCACGACTTACCCGGGTGCCCGGTATCGGCAAAAAGACCGCCGAAAGACTTTTGCTTGAATTGAAAGGAAAATTTGCCGCCACCCCGTCAATCAGCCAGCATCAAGCACCTCGCGACGACTTGCTCGAGGTCCAGCGTGCTCTGATGGCATTGGGCTATTCGGAAAAAGAATCAGGCACAGCGCTGCAGACAATTTCACCAGGCGCCAGTGTTTCAGAAGGCATACGTCAGGCGCTTAAACAGCTCTCAAAAGGCTCGGCGCGATGAGCATTCAACACGATCAGCTAAGCGCCAGCCGCCTCATTACCCCGCAACCCCAAACGCCTCAAGAAGAGGCAATTGAGCGCGCCCTAAGGCCAAAAACCCTCAATGATTATGTGGGGCAGGCTCGAATCAGAGAGCAACTCGGTATTTTCATTCAAGCCGCTAGGCAGCGCGACGAACCGCTTGATCATGTTTTGCTCTTTGGCCCGCCTGGGCTCGGTAAAACAACGCTAGCCCATATTCTGGCCCAGGAAATGGGGGTTAATTTGCGTCAGACCTCCGGGCCTGTGCTCGAGCGGGCGGGCGATCTTGCAGCGCTCTTAACCAACCTCGAGCGCCACGATGTGCTTTTTATCGACGAGATCCACCGTCTTTCGCCGGTTGTCGAAGAGATTCTTTATCCGGCACTTGAGGATTATCAGATTGACATCATGATCGGTGAAGGTCCTGCGGCTCGTTCGATCAAACTCGATTTACAACCCTTCACGCTGGTTGGTGCAACCACGCGAGCCGGTATGCTGACCAATCCGCTTCGTGATCGATTTGGTATCGTTTCAAGATTAGAATTTTATAATGTTACTGATCTAACAAGTATTGTCGTGCGTTCTGCAGGTCTGCTCAAGGCAAGAACTGACGAGGCCGGCGCGCGCGAGATTGCAGCACGCTCGCGAGGCACACCGCGTATTGCCAATCGCCTTCTTCGCCGGGTACGTGATTTTGCCCAAGTAAGA
>JALQWJ010000117.1 GCA_023258775.1 Burkholderiaceae bacterium
CTGTCGTTTCTGCCGGCGATGCTGATGTTGATGACAAGCTTTACAAGAATTCTGATTGTGTTGTCACTACTTCGTCAGGCGATGGGACTTGTTACAACGCCTCCAAACGCAGTGCTCGTTGGTCTGGCCTTATTTGTCACCGCTGCGGTCATGGCACCAGTCACTGATAAGGTCTATAGCGAAGCCTGGCAGCCTTATGTGGCAGGCAGGATTAATTTTGAGCAGGCGATCGATCGTGGTGTAGAACCGGTCAAGGCATTCATGTTGCGTCAAACGCGCGCTGATGATTTGAATCTTTTCGTAAAGCTTTCAGGAAAGACTTATGCGAAGCCCGAAGATGTGCCGATGACAACCGTTATCCCAGCTTTTGCGATCAGCGAAATTAGGACCGCGTTTTTGATTGGTTTTGTTATTTATTTGCCATTTTTAGCGATCGATTTTGCCGTCGCGAGCGTACTTACCGCATTAGGCATGGTGATGGTCTCGCCAATTACTTTTTCGCTGCCGCTTAAGCTCATTGTTTTTGTACTTGCCGATGGGTGGGCCATGCTGATTGGCGGCTTGGTAGACAGCTTCAAAATGAGTGCATGACATGGACAGCAGTGAAATCATCGGTCACGTGCTTCGGGCAATCCTCATGATGGGTCTGTTGGCGGGACCGATTTTGCTATCGATTTTGATACTGGGTCTTATTATTGGTGTGCTTCAGGCTGCCACCTCGGTCAATGAACAAAGTCTTACGTTCGTTCCAAAACTTATCATCACAGCGCTTGTTATTGGCATCGGCGGGTCAACGATCTTGTCACTTTACGTCGACTATATTCGGGATGTGCTGGCGCGGATTCCCAGTCTCACGCAATAAGGTGCCTCAGGCCTATGTTGAGCATCCCGCAAAGCCTGATCGAGACTGTATTTCTGCCAGGCATACTCGCTGCTACTCGCATTGTGGGCCTATTTTTGTCAGCGCCGTTTTTTGCGTTGCAAACCATACCGCAGCGATTCCGCGTGGGTTTGGCCATGGTTGTCGCTTTTGGTATTCCACTGCAAGTCGGTGCGCTTTCGAGCGTTGCGCTCAACACGTCAACCGGTGGCTTTATGGCACTTGCGGGCGGGGAGTTGTTGATCGGTCTTGCAATGGGCTGGCTGGTTCGCCTCGGTTTGCTGGTGTTTGATGTTGCCGCTGAGGTCATCAGTATCCAGACCGGACTGTCCTTTGCCTCGCAGTACAACCCCGATCAAGCCCTGCCATCAGGCGTCGTTGGAAGCCTGTTCGGTTTGATCGGCCTAGCCCTGATGTTTGTGATGAATTTGCATTTAGTTGTGATCGAGATCTTGTTCGACTCATTTCGCGCGCTACCTCCCGGACAGTGGCCTGCTTCGCTTGAGGTGCAAGCGGTTTTAAAGGTGTTGAGCACCTGTTTCGGTGTTGGTATCGTATTGGCCCTTCCCTTTGTAGCCATTAATCTCGTGGTCATGGCCGCGCAGGGTTTCATGGGTCGGACCAGTCCGCAGATGAATCTGTTTTCAATTGGCTTCGCGCTCACGATTCCTGTTGGCGTGTTTTTGATCTATGTGCTATTACCGGTTTTTCCGGATGTGCTACAGCGCTCGCTTGAGGCGGTTTACGGGCTACTCAGGCAAACCTTTAGCGCCCCGCGGGGGATATGAGAATGAAATTGCTGATTCGTGTTTGCTTAATGATTGGCTTGGGTGTCGGCCTGTCGGGTTGTTTGGAAACAATGCCGAAAATGCCCTCATTGGCCGATATGCCCAGCTTGCCGTCATCGCCGGGATTAAAAGAGCGCAACGCCTCTGTTGCTCGTGCCTGGGATCAGGCAAGTCTGACTTGTCGTGCACAACATAAGCCCCGTGGTGCATTTTGCGAGCAGTTAAAGACCGAGGGTGAATATTTATCTTGTGCAGCCTCGCGCTTCACAAGCGCGGCCGAGCGTCTGCGTTATCCCGCTCAGGATCAGATTTGGGTTTGGCACAACTGCGTCATGACGACGGCTAACTTGCTCAAGGATGGTTTTTATCTTTCAAAGCCGGAACTTGAGAAGCGGATGGCCGCATGTCAGGCACGCCTCGATCCTGAGCCCGAGTTTCCGGTCAGACAGTCCGGCTGGCTAGGTCCCTTGGTGAATATGGTGATTACCGAAGATAAAGAGCCGCTCCGTGCAGTGATGCCAGGCGATTTTGCGGTCAACCAATCTCGTATTGCACTGGCAAGCTGCGAGTCACGTTTTGCACCGCCACGCGAGGAATCTAAGCCGCAGGCTCAGCAAAGTCCTGCTGCTATGCCGGTGGCTGCGCCCGTGGTCACGCCCGTCGTCATTCCACCTCCTCCAGGCGTCAATGATGGGTCTGATGCGACAAGAAAATCCCAAACGAGAAAGTCAGTGCCAGTCAAAGATGCCAAGCCCGTGGCGACCAAGCCATCGGACAAGGCGCCTCGGGTCTCAGTTGATGGAAAGGCAGCGCCTGACATGACGGTAAAGGCTTGCCCGATACCGGGTGCGTGTGGCCCATCTGTACCAGCTGATGCTGTGGGTCGATAACCCGCACTTAGCCGTTCATTCAATGATTAAGCCGGTACGATCTCAAGGAGTTCGGATGCGCTCGCATGTTTTTGGCTTCACACTTATTGCTTTAGCATCGCTTCACATGTCGGCTGAGGCCGCTCAATCCGAGCCAGGTGCTAAAAGTCCAGCGCCCGATGCGTCGTCCAAAGCCTCTGCGACAGAACCCAGTGCGAAGGGGCCAGCAAAGCCACTTGGTGATAACTTCAAAACAGGTATTGCTTTGCCCGTTGAAAAAAAGGCAGGCCCAGTTCAAGATACGAAGGGCGCTGCTGAGGCTTCCAGATCGCCTGCCCCGGATAAGGCAGCTGTCCAAGCCCAGGCCGTAAAGACTGAACCCGGGCAACTAAAGCCCTTGTCGGGCGCGCCTGGTTTAACCCCAAGCGCAGCTACCACACCCCCGCCAGCGGCAACCGCGCTCGATGCAAACGCAACACCAAGTGCTCTGGAACAAAAGGTTCGAGGCCTTCTTGAGAGCAAGCTCGGAACCGATGGCGAGTTGATTCTCAAGTTAAGTGGCGATATGCCTGACTCACCTTCAAAGGGGGCTGATGCCGCAGCGCCAAGTCAACGTGGCTCAAAGGCGGCAGGGGCAGCCGGTGCGAAGCCCTCGGCCGAAGCGCCCAAGTCCACTGCTTCGGCTGGCGCAACGCCAACCACTAAAGACGTGCCTGCCTCAAAGGCCTCAACCTCTGCGCGTTCCTGGCAGTGGGCTGGCTCGCGTGGCCCAAGTCATTGGGGGCGTCTTGATCCTGAATACGGGCAGTGTTCTCAAGGTACGCTGCAGTCTCCAATTGCCATTTCGAAGTCTGAGGTGATTCCTGGAACGATCGAGTTACCTCGATTCATGTACGGCCCAGCTAATTTCAATATCGAGTTCCGAGGGCCAGCACTTGCGCTCAACCTGCTGACAAACTCAAAGCTTCAGTTCCGAGGGGTGGATTGGTCCCTTGACCATATTCAGTTTCGGGTCCCTGGTGAATTCTTCTACGACGGGCAGCAGTCCACGGCTTCGATTCAGTTCTATCATCGACACGGGGATCGCCAGCTAATTCTTGTTGTACCTGTTGCGGTCCGTGAGGGGCAGCCGAGCAGCGATGGCTTGAGGCATGTATTGCAACGTATACCGCTCGATGAGACCGACAAAGTATCAACAAAAAATCTTGAATGGGCGCCGATGAGTTTGGTGCCTGGTGGCATTGCGAGCGCCCTTACCTATACGGGGTCGTTGTCGCATCCGCCATGTACTGAGGGTGTCCTTTGGGTTATTTCCGAGTCGCCGCTTTTGATTAATAAGCAGCAGCACGCTGAGTTGTTGGCCTTAGTGCCCCAGGGTTTTCGCCCTACACAACCAGCACACTCACGAGCAGTCATTCGACTTCAGACGAAGCGGCAGTAATTGCCGCGCTTGCGGCAATGAGTTGCCGAAGAGACCATTGACGGCGAAGGTCTTACATATGTTTAGGCCGCCTGTCAGCAAATAACTGCCATTTGTCGTTGTGGCATAGGGCTTGCTGATATCTCCTGGCTAGGAGACCGTTTGCGATGAACCTTGTACCTGAATTTGACCCTCTGTATTTTTCTGAGGCTGCTCTGCGGATGCGCAGCTATCGGCAGCAAATTCTTTCGTCAAATATGGCAAACGTCGACACGCCGGGCTACAAGGCGCGTGACGTGCTTTTTTCGCAAGCGCTTCGCGAGCAACTTGAGGGGACCGCGTACTCAAACGCGCTACCGCTCGCTTCAAGCAACGATCGCCATTACCGAATTGGTGGCTCGCTACCCGGTGCTCCTGCGTTGCTTTACCGGATGCCCATGCAGCCTTCGCTCGACGGCAATACGGTCGATGTGGAGACTGAGCGCTCGCATTTCGCCGACAACGCCCTGCGTACAGAGGCGGCGATGACCATGCTTAGCAGTGTTATTTCATCGCGCAGGATGGCGCTTTCAGGGAACAACTCATGAGCCTCATGCGTAGTTTTCAAGTGGCTTCGACGGCGCTTTCATCGCAGTCTTTGCGTCTTAATGCGCTTGCTTCAAATCTTGCAAATGCGGAGTCAGTATCAGGCCCTGACGGTAAGCCCTACAAGCCGAGGCATGTTGTATTCAGGCCTGCGCCCATTTTGGGTGAAGTTGCAGCCGGCGTTGAAGTGGCTGCGGTTCAGGAGGACGAACGTCCTGGCCCCTTAGTCTATAAGCCTGGTCACCCGAGTGCGGATGCGAATGGTTATATCCGGATGCCCAATGTCAATCCGGTTGAAGTAATGGTCGACATGATATCTGCCTCGCGCTCATACCAAATGAATATTGAGGTGATGAACACGAGCAAGCAATTGATGCTGAAGATGCTCGATTTGGGAAGGGCGGGCTAAGCCCCCTTTCAGACGGATAAGGCTACAGGAAATCTATGAGTACAAGTCTTGGAAATTTAAGTGCGGTTGGCTCCTATGACCCAAAGACCGCAAACGCCCCGAAACTTGGGTCAAACACCATGGGCACGAGCTCCAAGGAGATCCAAGATAATTTCATGCGAATGCTGATTACGCAGTTGCAGAACCAGAACCCCTTGAATCCAATGGACAATGCCCAGTTCGCATCGCAGCTTGCTCAGATGAGTCAGCTTCAAGGGATCGAAAGCATGCGCAGTTCGATCGACAGTTTTGTCAAGCAGGTTCAAAGTGGCCGTCTTTTAGAGCAGTCCAGTCTTGTCGGTAGGCAAGTTATGGCTACCTCCGAGTCTGTTCAGTGGAACGGGACCGATGCAGTGAATTTTGCGGTAAACGCTGACGCCACGATTTCTGATGCGGTGTTGCGCATCAAGTCTTTCGATGGTCGAGTCCTCGATGAAATCAAGCTCGGGACATTGAGTGGTGACATGAAGGGTTTGTCTTGG
>JALQWJ010000118.1 GCA_023258775.1 Burkholderiaceae bacterium
GTGGCCATCCAAACCAACAGTAGGTAAATCAGATGGAATCGTTGATCAATTTGGCTGACCGTATCGAACGGCTCTTACAGCGCGTCGCGTCCTTAGGCTCATGGGCCTTTATCGCTTGCATCGTTGTCATTACTATTGACGTCATTACAAGAAAGATGGGCTTCCAAGTCCCTGGACTAGGTTCTACGCGATTACAAGAACTTGAATGGCAGTTGCATACCCTACTCTTCTCAACTTGGTTGGGTTATGCCTACGTTAGAAATGCCCATGTCCGAATTGACGTTTTTACCGGGGGTATGGAAGCGACTCGGAAGATTAAGCTTGAATTGATCTGTTGCCTCTTCGTTGCAATTCCCTACCTGGCGATTGCTTTGCCTTATTCGCACAGTTTTTTTATGACTTCATTTCTTCAGGGCGAGAGCTCTGAAGCGCCTAATGGTATTCCCTACCGTTGGATCGTTAAGTTTTTTCTATACGGCGGCCTAATCTTGGTTGCCCTGGGCGTTGCGACGGTCATGTCACGCTGCATTGTTGCGCTTTACGGCAGTCCAGAGCAGGCCAAGCGTGTTCACTTACCTTTTGCCAAATAAAGTCTAGGAGAGATCGTTATGGATTGGCTAATCGATCACCTAGCAGTGATCATGTTTGTAGCACTAGTTGTAGTGATGTTTGCTGGCTACCCAGTCGCACTGCTCCTCGGTGCAATCGGGGTGTACTTCGGATACTTTGGCATGCTCAGCGACGTATTTAATGTTGCTCAATTTGCCAACTTATTACCGAGGATTTGGGGACAGGCAGCGCAAAATCCAGTGTTAGTAGCAATCCCGATGTTTGTGTTCATGGGCACTATGCTAGAAAAGCGGTGTCGCCGAACAATTGCTCCATATCTTGCAGCTTATGCTTAAGCGAGTACCAGGCGGGTTGGCAATCGCAGTAACCTTGCTTGGCACCATTATGGCCGCAACAACTGGCATTGTTGGTGCTTCAGTCATCATGCTTACCCTCATCGCTTTGCCAGTCATGCTTGACAAAGGCTATAACAAATCCTTGTCGGTTGGCACGATCGCGTCGGCGGGAACGCTTGGCATTTTGATTCCCCCAAGCATCATGCTGGTCATCATGGGCGATCTGGTCGGACTTCCTGTGGGCACGCTTTTTACCGGCGCAATCCTCCCCGGTCTTCTAATGAGCGCGCTTTACGTGATCTTTATTTTCCTTGCTTGCCTAATTAAGCCCTCACTTGCCCCTGCCATCAAAGGAAGGCTAGAGGCAGATGATGAAAAACTCACCATGCAAATGGTGATTAGCGGCTTTGTGCCACCAGCCTTCCTCATTGTTTTGGTACTTGGTTCAATATTTGCAGGCTGGGCAACGCCCACTGAAGCCTCAGGGGTTGGCAGCCTTGGTGCAATCATTCTCGCGATTGCGAATAAGCGATTTAGCATGGCAGTGCTCAAAGACGTTATGACATCGTCAGCGCTCACAAACGCGATGGTGTTCTTCATCGTGTTTGGTGCAACACTATTCTCTTATGTTTTCCGAGCACTCGGCGGTGACGATGTAGTCGTCGAGATCCTGAACAAAATGGGGATAAATACGGGCTGGGAAGTATTGATCTTTGTGATGATTCTCGTTTTTATCATGGGATTCTTCTTTGACTGGATCGAGATTTGCCTGATCGTTTTGCCTATCTTCGCCCCAATCATCGCAAAGGTCGACTTCGGTACCTTTATTGAAGGTAAGCAGGTGATTCTTGCTTGGTTCAGCATTTTGCTTTCGGTGAATATGCAAACGGCGTTTCTCACGCCACCCTTCGGCTTTGCGCTCTTTTACATGAAGGGTACGGTGCCGCCCTCAGTAACAATGACCGACATCTACAAGGGTATTGCGCCCTTTGTCACGGTGCAATTAATCGCCTTGATTCTTTGCATGATCTTCCCGGAAATCGTGCTTTATCTACCGAGAGAATTCGGCTTTTTGGATTAGCGCCGAAGGGTATTGGCAATTTAAAGTTGGCGATTTAACTTAGCTTGATGGCGCGGGGCAACACCAGTTGCCTCCGCTTTAAAGCCAACGCAATCGCAATAAGTCCAAGTAAGAGCATCGCCGCCAACATACCAAACGCCACTTCCGTTTGCTTTTTTTCCAGCGTCAGCTTGCCCTGCAAGGCCTGATAAGCGCTCACTAATTCCTCAGCGCTTGCCGCATAAAAGTATTGGCCACCTGTAATCTTCGCAACAGCTTTTAAGGTCTCCTGATCGACCTTGACAAAAAACGAATAACCTTCGTAGCCAGGAATGACGCCTTGGTCGGTACCGAAGGCCACCGTGTGCACCCTGATTCCGAGGTCAGCAGCGCGCTGAGCGATCTCAATCGGATCGGGGCCAGTCGTCCTCCTGCCGTCAGAAAGTAGGACAATCGCAGCACTTCGATCACTTCCCGGTGAGGACGGATTCGGCCATGGCACTGCCGATGGGGCATAAATAGCCTGCTCCAGGTCGATTGCCAGATCAGGGCGCAATAAACTGATTGAAAATAATAATCCGCTTCCAGTTGCGGTGGCTCGTTGCAGCTCAAAGCGATCAACCGCAGCGAGCAAGGCTTCGCGATCGTCGGTAATTCCTTGTACGACTTGTGCAGTACCTGCAAAAGTAACAAGTCCTGCTCGCACGTCATTTGGAAGTTTCCCGATAAAGGCTCGGACTGCGGTCTGAGCGGCTTCGATACGACTCGGTTCCACATCGCGAGCAAGCATGCTTCTTGAAACATCCATCGCAATGACTAATTTTCGATAATCGCTTGGCAAGGTGATTTCAGCGGTCGGACGAGCAAGCGCGATAAGTCCCAAAGCGAACATCAACCAAAGTAAGAAGGCCGGTAAGTGGACACGCCAAGCCTGCCCGGGTTGTTGGGCTGCTTTGAGCAGGCGTAAGCTTGAAAAAGGTATAACAGTTTTCTTGCGTTGGCGCCAGGCCCAGACGTAAACGAAAAGCGGAACTGGCAGGCCAATTAATGCCCACAACATCTCGGGTGCCAACCAGCCCATATTCAGCTCCTCGTGGTTAATAATGCGAATCATGCCAGCAAGCAAAAGCCTGCAACAGCTTCAAGCGATTAAGCCCCGGCGGTGGATACGCAAACATCCCCTGCTTGCCGTATCACTTGTATCGATGAGCATGGTTTTGTTTAGTTGGTTCGCCTTTTTCATCTGGTTCGAATGGGGCGATGGTCAGCAGCAACTGCTGCCCCCTTTTCTTCGAAGTAATTTCAATCCCAAAACCGGTCAGCGCCAGGCGCCGCTTCATTTTCCAAACCAGGAAAGCTTCGAGCGAGCAATGGCTCAAGGGCTTGAAAAGCTTGATCTTCCCTCTGTAGCAGAGCGTGCAGCAAGACAGATTCTTCCCGCCGTGGTCCACCTGAGGCTTGAGTACAGTAAGGAAGAAAAAGGCAAACCCACAAGCGATCGACCAGAGCAACGCGGATCTGGCTCAGGGGTAGTCATCAAAGAGGATGGCACCATTCTTACCAATTTCCATGTTGTTGCCTCCGCTGCACAGGCTAAGCTCATGATTAGTTTTGCTGACGGTAGCGAATCCGAAGGCCTGGTCATCCAAGTCATGCCGGAGAAAGATCTGGCGATCGTACGACCCAGAAAAATTCCGGACGATATACAAGCTGCAACCATCGCAGGCAGTGGCGATCTCAAGCCAGGTGATCAGGTTGTAGCGGTCGGTTTTCCCTTTGGGATTGGGCCCTCGGTCAGTGCGGGTGTTGTCTCGGGGCTCGATCGTGAGTTTCGCAGCCCCGATGGTTCGCGAAGCCTGCGTGGACTCATTCAGTTTGACGCGGCGGCTAATCCGGGTAGCTCGGGCGGACCTTTAGTCAACCAGCGTGGCGAGGTTGTTGGCATCGTCACGGCGATTCTCAATCCTGAAAAATCAAGAACTTTTATCGGTATAGGTTTCGCAACAACCATGGAGAGTGCGGGCTCTGCCATGGGTCTGCCACGTTTTTAGTTTGCTGAACCTACTTTGCCCTGACCTGATCGAAACTCAGCTCAACTATATCCATCCTGGAGCGTTAAACAATGTTTGTGATTCCACCCATTGATGCCAACCTTCAACAAAGTGTGGTGACACTTGCCAAGCGCATGGAGCAAGTCCTGTTCGAAGTAAAGCGGGTTATTGTTGGCCAGGATCACTTGCTTGAGAACGTGCTGATAGCCTTGCTTGCCCGAGGCCATCTGTTGGTCGAGGGTATGCCAGGACTTGCCAAGACACTGACGGTTAATACGCTTGCGCAAGCTTTACAGGCCCAATTCAAAAGAATTCAGTTCACGCCCGATTTAATGCCAGCTGATCTGATCGGTTCGCGAATCTTTCACCCGCGCGATGCTGTGTTCCAAACATTGCTTGGGCCTGTGTTTGCCAATCTTCTTCTTGCAGACGAAATCAACCGTGCCCCTCCCAAGGTTCAAAGTGCATTGCTCGAAGCGATGCAGGAAGGCCAGGTGACGATCGCCGGACAAAGCCACGCACTACCAAAGCCCTTTGTGGTGATGGCAACCCAAAACCCCATCGAAACCGAGGGAACTTATCCGCTTCCGGAAGCGCAGGTTGATCGTTTCATGATGAAAATCATCATTGACTATCCGAATGCAGATGAGGAGTTTGTGGTCGTTCAACGGGTCATTGGACCTAAGCAACAAGTACAGCCTGTGATCACTCACGACGAACTGTTACAAATGCAATCAGTTTGCAAGCAGGTTTATGTCGATCCAAGCCTTATCCGTTATGCAGTCTCGCTTAGCGCTGCCACCCGCGACCCAGGCCGCTTTGGTTTGGAAGCCCTGGCGCCGCTGCTTATGCATGGCGCATCGCCCAGGGCAAGCATTTGGATGATTGAGGCGGCCCGCGCATTGGCTGCACTGCGGGGAAGAGCCTATGTGTTACCAGAAGACCTTAGCGCGGTTGCACCTGATGTCTTGAGGCACCGCATCAGTTTATCGGACGAGGCGATTGCAACCCAAGTTGGGACAGCGCATATTCTTAAACAGTTGCTCGCCGCGGTCGCCGCACCTGTCAAGCCGCTAGGCGCATGAGTATTGCCCCCTCCTCGGCAAGACGTTTACGTTGGCGCCTGCTCAAGCGCATGCCGGGACTTATTCAAGGTGACTTTATGAGCCTTGCGCGCGGCAGCGGCTTTGACTTACAGCATATCCAGCCTTACCAGGAAGGCGATGATGTAAGACGAATTGATTGGCATGCTAGTGCGAGAAGTGATCAGCTCCAAATCCGGCTGATGCAAGAGGATCGGGAATTCAATGCCTGGTTAGTTGTTGATTTAAGTGCCTCAAGCGCGGCCGGACTCGAAGTTCGAAGCAAAAAAG
>JALQWJ010000119.1 GCA_023258775.1 Burkholderiaceae bacterium
AAACCAGTTTTACAGGTCGCTCGGGCCAGACCTTTTTCGTTTGTGCGACGGCATCGCGACACAAACCTGATGCCAGTATGGCACTTGCTGACAGCGCTGCGCCAGACGATAGCAGCGCTCTTCGGGCTTTTTGATCGATCATGAGGGTCTCCTTTTGACGTTGTAAATTTTTTAAAATCAAGGCAAAACAACGATGCGTTTTATCAGTACTGATACCGACTTGATGAAGCATCAGGAACTAAGGTTTTAGAATGATCGCTCCGGCCGTGTTTCGATCTTCGATCAGGCGATGTCCCTGCGCTGCCTCTTCTAACTTGAGCTGAGCTGCCACATCAATTCGCAAACGTCCAGTGCTGAGCAGCTCAAAAAGCTCATTGGAGGCCCAGTGTAAGTCGCTTTGTTTGGCAATCCAGGTTCTGAGTGTTGGTCTGCACACCGATAGCGACTTACTGTGTAAGTCTTGTAATGGGAAGGGTTCGACCTGGCCCGAGGCGGTTCCGTAATTAATGGCAATACCCATTGCGCGCGTACAACGAAGCGAGTCTTTGAAGGTGTCGCGACCGACTGAGTCATAGACCACGGGTACGCCTTCACCGTCGGTAAGCTGCAGCACCCTGTCTGCGAAATTTTCTTGGGTGTACACAATCGGGTAATCGCAACCAAGCCTTTGCACAAGAGCGGCTTTGTCTTCGTTTGAAACCGTACCGATCACGATGGCGCCGAGTGCTTTAGCCCATTGAACCATCAACTGGCCCACCCCACCCGCAGCGGCATGGATCAAAACCTTATCGCCCGGCTGAACCTTGTATAGCCGCTTAAGCAGGTAGTGCGCCGTGAGTCCTCGCAGATAAGAAGCCGCGACGATTTCATCGCTAAGTGCCTCGGGTATTTTGACCAGGCGATCAGCGGGCAGGTTTCGATGACCAACATAGCTGCCGATGCCTATATTGGCGTAGGTAACCCGATCACCGACACTTAACCCACTCGATTCAAGACCTTCGCCAAGGACTTCAATAACGCCATTGGCTTGCACGCCAGGAATAAAGGCTGGCTTTGGGCCATCACCATGAAGCTGACCGATCCGGTGGTAAACATCAACGAAATTGATGGCCACGCAGCTTTGACGAACCCGAACTTCGCCTGGCGCAGGCTCGCCAAGTTCGATATCGCAGGCCTGCAAAACCTCCGGCCCACCAAAGGCTGTAATTTGAATCGCTCGCGTACGCATGCTGGCTCCAGATGGGTTTCAATGCGCTACATTGTGCTTCGACATTGCCACAGTCATGGACCTTCAGGGGGATGCGCTGTTTCAATGTTGGGGGTTTTCCTTGTTAAACACAGATTAAGGGCTATTCGATGGGCTTAGTGCAAGATCGTACAAAAACTGTCGCGATCGCTGGTTTGGGTGCGATCGGACGAAAAATAGCGCTTGCGCTTGACCATGGCATTCCCGGGATGGTGCTTGGGGCTGTCGCGGTGGGTAACCCAGAAAAGGCGCATGGTTTCATATCGAGTCTTAAGCAGCCGCCGCAAGTCCTTGCGCTAAGTGAGCTATCGACCGATGCCGACATCGTTATTGAATGTGCGCCGGCTGCGGTATTGCGCGAGTTGGCAACCCCTGTGCTTCAAGCGGGTAAAACCCTTGTGATCTTGA
The DNA here is from genome assembly GCA_023258775.1 of Burkholderiaceae bacterium. Classification (GTDB taxonomy): domain Bacteria; phylum Pseudomonadota; class Gammaproteobacteria; order Burkholderiales; family Burkholderiaceae_E; genus UBA3064. Next base: position 1,655 of record JALQWJ010000119.1, read on the forward strand.
GCGTTGGGGCCTTGCTGCTTAACGATGACTTGATTGATTTAGCAAAAGCCTGCGGTGCAAGGATTCAAATTCCAACCGGCGCGCTGATCGGACTTGACGCCTTAATTGCAGCGGCTGAAGGTGAAATCCATTCAGTACGCATGAAAAGCAGCAAACCCCCGCAAGGCTTTCATGGTGCTCCCTTTCTCGTTGAGCGAGGCATTGAGGTGATGGGGATTAAAAGTCCCTTGCAGCTTTACGCGGGATCGGCACGCGAGGCAGCCACGGGTTTCCCGGCAAATTTGAATGTGGCAATTGCGGCTTCGCTTGCAGGTATCGGCGTCGATCGAACTCAGCTTGAAATTTGGGCCGACCCGACTATTACTCGTAATACCCATGAACTGGTGGTTGAGTCCGATTCGGCTCGCCTCAGCGTAAAAATTGAAAACATTCCCTCTGAAAACCCGAAAACTGGCCGAATCACCGCACAATCGGTGATTGCCTTATTGAGAAAAATGGGCGGACACCTGGCAATCGGGACTTGAGTTTGGCTGCCAAGGTGAACAAGACCATGCACGAACCTCAATTACAGGGCCGCGAGCAGCAAGCCGCTTGGACTAGTCCTGACCCCCTCGTAAGTATTTATCCTGGCTTCAGCAGTCATCGTCTCCAACGCGAAGGCGCAGATCTCTTCTGGCTGAGCGCTGGCAGCGGTCCTCCATTGCTCTTGTTGCACGGCTATCCGCAAACGCTTGCTGCCTGGCACGCTGTGGCGGACCGTCTGAAGGATCGTTTCAGCCTCGTGATCCCTGACCTGCGGGGCTATGGGCGAAGCCTCGGTCCTGCTCCCGACGCAAACCATGAGGCCTACAGCAAGCGCAGTATGGCTGAGGATGCGAAAGCGATGATGCAAGTCATGGGTTATGAACGCTTTGCCGTCTGCGGTCATGACCGAGGTGGACGTGTTGCCTACCGCCTTGCCCTGGACCATCCAGAGACGGTCTCGGATTTGATTGTTCTTGATATCGTACCGACGCTAGATATGTGGGATCGTATGGGCATGGCTGGCGCTTTACGCAGTTATCACTGGCTCTTACTTGCTCAGCCCAAGCCACTGCCTGAACGGTTGATCGGTGCAGATCCGATTTATTATTTGAATCATTTAGTGGGTCGTTGGAAGGGCGTTAAGGCCGTTCTTGATCCGCGAGCGATGCAAGACTACGAGCAAAGCTATTGTCAGCCGAGTGTGATTGAAGCTTGTTGTGAAGACTATCGCGCCGGCGCTACGATCGATCGCCTCAACGATCTGGCAGACAGGGAAGCAGGGCGCAACATCGCTTGCGATGTGCTTGTGATCTGGGCAGCGCAATACTTGAATAGTCAGTCACCTTTGGCAACATGGCAGCACTGGGCTGCTTCGGTTCGCGAGCTTCGTCTGGACTGCGGACACTTTATTGCTGAGGAAGAACCGGATGCAACGGCATGGGCAATACGTGACTTTTTGCTGCCTTCGTCATCATCTGGCAATCAATCTGAGTAAATCTTCATTGCCACACTCAGGCGAAACGAAAGGACTGCCATGGATGAGAAAGCCTTAGATAGTCAAGCGATGGAAAGACTTCGCGAAGAATTGCTCGACACCTTAGACGAAGAACTTGAGCTTGAACTCGAAGACGAAACCCTTGTGTTTCTGGCCGGTGGCGAGCATCCAGGCATTGTTGAATCATCGAGTGCCTTGCCGCGCAGGATTTACTTCACCGAGTTGATTCGATTACAGCGTGAACTGGTCAAGCTACAAGACTGGGTGGTTGCAAACAAGTTTCGGTTGGTGGTCGTCTTTGAAGGACGCGACGCCGCTGGCAAAGGTGGCGTGATCAAACGTATTGCGCAGCGTCTCAATCCCCGTGTCTGTCGTGTCGCTGCGCTGCCTGCGCCTAACGACCGCGAGAAAACGCAGTGGTATTTCCAACGCTATGTTTCTCATCTTCCTGCTGCAGGCGAGATCGTGCTCTTTGATCGCAGTTGGTACAACAGGGCGGGTGTTGAAAAAGTGATGGGTTTTTGTAGCGATGATGATCTCGAGGAGTTTTTTCGTTCAACGCCTGAATTCGAGCGAATGCTGGTTAGAAGCGGTATCAAGCTTGTGAAGTATTGGTTTTCAATTACCGATGAGGAGCAGCACGCGAGGTTTCTTGCGCGAATTCATGATCCATTGAAGCAGTGGAAACTCAGTCCTATGGATCTCGAGAGCCGCAAGCGTTGGGAAGACTACACGCGTGCTAAAGAAAATATGCTCGAGCGGACCCATATTGATGAGGCGCCCTGGCATGTGGTGGCAGCCGTTGATAAAAAACGTGCCAGACTAAACTGCATTCACCATTTGCTGCATCAGGTTCCGTATCAGGAAGTACAACATGAAGAAGTGGTACTGCCGGCAAGGGTGAGAAATCCTGAATACTTCCGAACGCCTGTCCCTTTGGAAATGTATATTCCCGAGGTCTACTGAAAAAATGGATTTCCCGAGGTCTCATAGAAATTCAAATTCCCGAGGTCTACTGAGGAACTAGACAACCCCGAGGCTTACTAAGTCTATCCAGGCAGACCCAAGGCGCAATTAGCCCAGTTTTGCCAGTGCCATCAGACTTTGCAAATTATGTACGGGTAGGTGTTCGTGAACATGAGGTAATAGGGCGCGTACACCGCTAGCCTTGGGTTCGAAACCCTGAAAGCGAAGTAAAGGATTTAGCCAGAGCAATCGCCGGCAACGCCGGGATAGCCTTGCTGCCTCTTGACCAAGTGCGGTCGCATCATCGCGTTCTAAACCGTCGGTCACCAGTAACACCATGCTGCGCGAGCCTGCCATCCGATGACCGATATCTTTATTGAATCGTGCTAAGTTTGCAGCGATTCTAGTTCCTCCATTCCAGTCCTGTACCAGGTTCACTGCACTTGCGATGGCTTCATCGGGATCATGCTCACGCATTGCCGCTGATAAATCGGTCAGTCTCGTCCCAAAGACCAGTGTTTGCGTGCGCGGGTCAGCGCGGGTGAGTGCATGTAAAAAATACAAGAACATTCTTGAATAACTCGTCATCGAGCCTGAGATGTCGAGCAGTGCGACAACACGCATGGCTTGCTTGCGGCGGGTACGCCTTGGTAGTTGCATGATCTCACCGCCGCTTCTTAGGGCGTAACGGGCAACTCGGCGCATATCGATTGGGCCTCGATGCAGCGCGGCTTGCTTGCGTCTTGATAGCACGAGCGGCATTTGTGGGAGCATTTGGGTAATCAGTCTTGTCACAGCCACCCATTCGGCGGCGGTGAGTGTTTCAAAATCTGCTTTTTGTAACAATTCACGATTTGAAAAGCTCATGCTTGCTTCGATTGATTGCTGCTCGGTGTCGTCCTGCTCCTCGCCGCTTCGTGGTTTGGCTGGCGCTGCCAGCGCTTCAGCGAGCCTTCGGTTTGCTTCATGGGGTGATGCCATCCCGCCGTCGACTTTTGGAAGCAGCATTTGCATGGCCTTACCAAGCAAATCGGGATCACGCCAAAAGGCGGTAAAAGCCTGATCAAACAGACTTTGCTGCTCCGCGCTCGTGGTGAGCGTGCAACACAAGCTGAAACGTAAGTCTTCAAGCGATTGCAGCCCAACGGCCAGGACTGCTTCGGTCGCCATGACAATCCGGTTGCTAGCCAGGGGCATGCCCGCGCTGCGAAGCACCCGTGCAAAGTGCAAAA
>JALQWJ010000011.1 GCA_023258775.1 Burkholderiaceae bacterium
TCCGGTGTCACGCGTGCGTATGGCCTGCAATGGCATCGCGGCCAAGCCCGCGAGCACGACGATCCGCCACTTATCCAAAAAGGCGCTAGGCGACGGACTTTGGGTGAGTTTGATAAGTTGCAAACTCGACACTGGAAGAACGCATCAAATCCGGGTGCACCTGGCTTCCAAAGGCTTTGCATTGATTGGGGATCCACTCTATGGTCGCGTTGCAGCAGACAGAGCACTGGTTGCAAGCGATGATCGCTATGAAATGTTTAGCTCAAGTGGCCAGGCACTTCATGCCAGTGTGCTTCAACTTCCTCATCCATCAACGCAGTCGATGCTTAGGCTTTATAGCAGTCCAACCTGGAGTCTTGGGATAACAATGCCAACGCTTGAGTCGCTCGTCGAGCTATGGGATTTAACGTGATAGGGATCGGACGTGATGGGTTTTAATTCAAATCGTTTAGATTTTAGTGAACACCGCGTTCCCCAATCCTGGCTGCGACCGTCTTGGGACTTTGCTTTTGCAATGCATCGTGCGGATCAGCGGGCGCAAGCAGCATGTTTGGCCAAACGCTATGTTGTGCTTTGCAGCAATCGTCACGGTGGTGTTAGTGAGGGTGCCTTCTCTTCGATGAATCTGGGCCTTGGCCAGGGTGATGAACATCATTTAGTGATGGAAAATCGAAAACGACTGGCAACACACCTCGCCGTGCCAGCACGCTATTTGCGCTTGACTCATGGCGCGCATTGCGTGAACGCCGATGAAATAGCCTTGGAACGAAGCCTACCTGAAGCAGATGCTGCAGTGCTCCAAAAACCTGGTCATGCCTTAGTCATGCTGACCGGAGATTGTGTACCTATCGTACTTGCTGATGCTAAGGGAAGAGGGCTTGCCTTGGTTCATGCTGGCTGGCGTGGTCTGGCCTTGGGTGTTATAGAGTCTGCTGTCATAGCTTTGCGCAAATCCTTGGGTGACGATGCCCCTTTGCTTGCCTGGATTGGGCCCTGCATCGGTGCGGCAGCATTTGAAGTGGGTGAAGAGGTGCTGATGGCTTTTCCTCCAGATCAGCGTGGTGAGCATTTCTTTCGAAAACGTCCTGCTGAAAAGGCTGCCGAGCGCTGGATGGGTGATTTGATTGCACTGACGAGAGCGCGTTTAGTGATGTCAGCTGTGGGCGCCATCGGAGGCGGGCTTTGGTGCACCTGGCATGACGATGCCCGATTTTTTTCCCATCGGCGGCAGGGCGGGGGCGGTCGCTTTGCAACTGCAATTGCGATACGCCATGAGGCTGTTCAGGAAAGCGTAAGTGTTTTGCGATAGAGTCTGTATCGTTGCGCAGGTTGCATACGATTTCGCCCGTTATGCGTTTTTTTGTGCGATCTGAGTTTGTTGAATTGAATGCTCTAAGTTTTGATTTTTTGCGAGAATTTTTTTCTGATTCAATGAGGAGTTGATTCATGGTGAGCAAGCGTTTAACCAATAAAGCTGACTCGAGAGCGAGGGACGAGAAAGCGCCAGGGTCCAAAGCCTCAACGAAGGCAAAGATCGGAGTATCAGCAAAACCCGCTACCACCAACAAGTCAAAGACTGAGTTAGAAGGACAGCGCAGTCGCTCAACTAGGGTAAAGACTGAGCTTCAGGTCCAGACGCCAAAGCGGCGCGCCTTGCCTGCCAAGACAAAGGCATCGGTGTCTCAACGAACTGCTGCCGAGTCTAGCCTTGCTTCTATGGTTAAAGACACCACCGTACCCAGGGCAAGGACGAGATCCAATGCTGGCGAAGCGAAAAAAACTGAAGCTGAAGCCACCAGGATGAATGCCAATATTGGTTTTGAGGAAGTTCAGCAGGCTTGGGCCTCGGTGATGCAACCCTGGTCGGCGCTACCGGCCTGGTCCATCAACCCAGAGGCGCTTAGCGGCCTGCAGCGCGAGTACCTTCAAAGGGCACAGTCGCTAATGGCCTCACCCGGAGCCACGGGGCTTGGCGGAGATAAACGCTTTAGCCATGATGCCTGGCAGAAGGGACCCTTTGCCCTAGCGGCTTCAGCGTATTTGCTCAATGCCGAGTTTATGGCGCGCATAGCCGAACTGGTCGAAGCTGATGAAAAAACGAAAGACCGTATCCGCTTTGCTACCGAGCAATGGGTGGATGCTGCGGCGCCCTCAAATTTTCTTGCCACCAATCCTGAGGCGCAACAGCGCATGCTTGAATCGGGCGGCGAAAGCCTCAGGCAGGGCATGGAAAACCTGATGCATGACCTCGCAGCGGGTCGGATCTCACAAAGCGATGAAACCGCCTTTGAAGTTGGTCGCAATGTTGCAACATCTGAGGGTGCTGTGGTTTTTCGTAATGAATTAATGGAAATTATTCAATACAAACCGATCACGGAAAGGGTGGCAAAGCGACCCTTATTGATGGTCCCGCCTTGTATTAATAAATTCTATATTTTAGATCTTCAACCTGATAACTCGCTTGTTCAGCATTGCCTCGCCGAGGGTGTTCAAGTCTTTATGCTGTCCTGGCGCAATGTCGATGAGTCGATGAGCCAAATCACTTGGGATGATTATCTCGAGATAGGAGCGATCGAAGCCATTCGCGTCGTCCAAGAGATCAGTGCGCAAGAGGAGATTAATTTGCTTGGCTTTTGCGTTGGCGGAACCATCGTCGGTGCAACCCTGGCCGCACTGGCAGCACGAAAGATTTACCCGATTGCATCGCTAACCTTACTCACCACCTTGCTTGATTTTTCCCACCCCGGCGTACTTGGCGTTTTCATTGATGAACAGCATGTGCGCATGCGTGAGCAAAATCTTGGTCAGGGTGGTGTGATGCGCGGCAAAGAGCTTGCAGCAACCTTCTCTGCGCTTCGCCCCAATGACCTGGTCTGGAATTACTTCGTCAACAATTATCTGAAGGGCGAAAGGCCAGCCGCTTTTGATCTTTTGTATTGGAATGCAGACTCGACCAATCTGCCAGGACCTATGTTTGCCTGGTACCTGCGACATATGTACCTACAAAACCAGCTTTGTAAGCCTAAGCAGCTGACTTGTCTTGGTGAGACGATTGATCTCGGTGCCATCGATGCACCGAGCTATATCTTTGCTGCGAGAGACGACCACATTGTGCCCTGGCAGTCGGCATACCTGAGCACCCAACATCTTGGTGGCGAGAGGCGATTTATTTTGGGTGCAAGTGGGCATATCGCTGGCACGATTAACTCAGCCAAGCGAAACCGTCGCAGCTACTGGACTGCTGCGCCGCAGCATTTGCCTTCGAATCCGGATGCCTGGTTAGAAGTTGCGGCTGAGCAGCAGGGGAGTTGGTGGCGGGATTGGTCAGCATGGCTTGCCCAATACGCCGGTGGCGAACGACTTGCTCCGCGCAGCTTTGGCAATGCTGAATACCAGGCGATTGACCCGGCGCCCGGGCCTTATGTCAAACAGCGCGCAACTTAAGCGTTCGGGCCGATTCCTCCTCACAAGGCTGCGACGACCGTCGCAAACTCATTCGAGCAAATAAATCGCTCGGCTATCGTCGCTTGTGGCACGATGCGGGCTATCGGTTCGTCAGACAAATAAGAATTGCCAACCTATGATTTCAATTAACAAGCAAGGAGACGAGGATGACACAGCGTATTGCGTATGTAACTGGTGGTATGGGGGGTATTGGGACTGCGATTTGTCAGCGACTCCATAAGGAGGGCTATGTGGTTATCGCGGGTTGCGGGCCCAGTCGTGACCATGTGAAATGGATTGCCGAACAGGCCGAGGCCGGTTACCAGTTCCACGCATCGGTCGGGAACGTGAGCGATTGGAATTCCACGAAAGAAGCTTTTGATCGGGTAAAAGCAGATTTTGGTAACCCTGATGTGCTTGTTAACAACGCTGGCATTACGAGGGATGGAACCTTTCGGAAAATGTCGGTTGATGATTGGCGCGCAGTTATGGACACTAATTTGAACTCGCTTTTCAATGTCACCAAACAGGTGATTGAAGGTATGCTCGATAAAGGTTTTGGTCGCATCGTCAACATTTCATCGGTAAACGGTCAAAAAGGACAATTCGGTCAGACCAATTATTCAACGGCGAAAGCTGGAATTCACGGGTTCACCATGGCCTTGGCTCAGGAAGTTGCCAATAAGGGCATCACGGTCAACACGGTCTCGCCTGGTTACATTGGCACTGATATGGTTTCTGCAATGAGGCCCGATGTCTTGGAAAAAATTGTGGCTGGCATCCCTGTGAAGAGACTCGGAACTCCCCAAGAGATCGGTTCAATTGTTGCCTGGATCTCGAGTGATGAAGGCGGCTTTGCTACAGGGGCGGACTTTTCGCTTAACGGCGGATTGCATATGGGTTAAGCCTCTGGCAAGCATGCTTTGATTTGCAACAGGCTGTAGCGAGCATCTCAAAGCGCTGGGGTTGAAGAAAAGTGTCCCAACGTTTGAAACGATTTGCAACCCGAGGTTCAATTTCATGCAGGCAGCAAGACTGATCAAGAAGTATCCTAATCGTCGCCTTTACGACACACAGACAAGCAGCTACATCACCCTGGGTGACGTTAAACAACTGGTTTTATCAGGCGACCGTTTGCTCGTTGAAGACGCCAAAACAAGAGAAGACCTCACACGGAGCATTCTTTTGCAAATCATTCTTGAGGAGGAGGCGGGGGGAACACCGCTCTTCTCAAGTGAAATGCTTGCCCAAATGATTCGTTTTTATGGACATGCAATGCAAGGCATGATGGGTACTTATCTTGAGAAAACGCTACAAAGTTTCGTTGAAATACAGACTAGGATGACCGATCAGTCCAAGGCTTTGTATGACGGTAACAAGACGATGCCAAATCCAGAATTGTGGACGCAGTTCATGGCCGGCCAGGCGCCAATGTTCCAGACTATGATGGCCAACTACATCGATCAGTCGAAAAATATGTTTGTTCAAATGCAAGAACAAATGCAGCAACAGACCCGAAATATGTTTCAGGCATTTCCCTTTCAGGGGCCTGGCAGCAATCCTGGCGAACGGGATGAGGGAAAGACCTAGTCGGGTATGAAGAAAGATCCAGCGGTTGGTTTTGTCTCCTTGGGTTGTCCCAAGGCCTTGGTCGACTCCGAACAAATTATCACCAAGCTTCGCGCTGAGGGCTACCGGATTTCGTCCGATTATCAGGGTGCCGATCTTGTCGTGGTGAATACCTGCGGATTTATTGATGCCGCTGTCCAAGAATCGCTTGACAGTATCGGTGAAGCAATTCGCGAGCAAGGTAAGGTGATTGTGACCGGCTGCCTTGGCCAACGAAGTAATGCCGATGGCGAGAATCTCGTTCAAAGCTTACACCCGAAAGTGCTTGCCGTGACCGGTCCTCATGCCAGTGATGAGGTCATGGCGCATGTGCATCGTCACTTACCTAAACCTCATGACCCATATGTTGACCTGGTACCCGAGGCCGGGATTAAGCTAACCCCATCGCATTATGCGTATTTGAAGATCTCAGAAGGCTGCAATCATCGATGTAGTTTTTGTATCATTCCGTCGATGCGTGGTGATTTGGTGAGTCGACCTATTGGAGAGGTGATGCGTGAGGCAGAGGCACTTGCTCGATCAGGCGTCAAGGAACTCCTGGTGATTTCGCAAGACACCTCAGCCTATGGTGTTGATATTAAATATAGAACTGGGTTTGTCCAGGGGCGCCCAGTTCGTACACGACTTACCGAACTTGTTAAAGAGCTTGCCAAACTAGGGCTTTGGGTACGTCTGCACTATATTTACCCCTATCCTCACGTCGATGAACTCTTTGAGTTGATGGCACAAGGTCTTGTGCTTCCTTACTTGGATGTTCCCTTTCAGCATGCAAATCGTCGTATCTTAAAGCTGATGAAGCGGCCCGCAAGCGGGGAAGATGTTCTGCGACGGATTGAGTCTTGGCGGCATGCCTGTCCCGATCTCAGCCTGCGCAGTACCTTCATTGCAGGATTTCCCTCGGAAACCGAAGAAGAGTTTCAAGAACTACTCGATTTTTTATCGGAGGCGAAAATAGATCGGGCAGGTTGTTTCGCCTATTCTCCGGTCGAAGGTGCGAGCGCCAATCAAATTGCCGGCGCCTTACCGGAGGCGCTTCGCGAGGAGCGACGCGATCGTCTTATGCAGCATCAAGCAGCGATTAGCCGTGAGCGTTTAAAGCGATGGAAGGGTAAACGAATACAAGTCCTGATTGATGAACTGGAGCGAGACGATGATGGTGAGTTATTGGGTGCCATTGGCCGAAGCCCATCGGATGCGCCTGAGATTGACGGCCTTGTTTATCTTCGGCCACATCCAAGTCTAGCGGTCGGTCAGTTTGTGACGGCAAAAATCACTCGAAGTGATGACTATGACTTATATGGATCAGTTGTGCGCTCCGCTCATTAGCGAATCGAAAGACCAATAAGGGCTAAGGCGCTACCAAATCCTACGAACCATACAAGACTGCGTAACAAGGCTTTATCGAGGTAGTAGGCGGCCAGATAAATTAGCCTTGATATGACGAAACTCATACAAAGCAAGTCTCGGGTGTTGGCATCAAGCGCTGCATGCAGTGCAAAGAGCAAGGCGGCCGCAAACACAATCAAGGCTTCCCAACTGTTGGCCTGGGCTGCAAGCGCGCGTTGGCGCCGGGGCTCATTCATTTGTTGTCCCCATTGCCGAGGGTTATGGTTGTCATAATCGCTTGCTCCCCACTTTTGCAAGCCGGCAGCCACGATAGGAAGTAGGCATGCAATTAATAGGCTGTAGGCAGGAATGTTCATAGGCTTGTGTTTTCCTTAGTTGACTTCTCTCGAGCCTGCTAGCGCGAGCCGATTCGTCGAGGGCTTTAAGGACATCAGTACGCGCTAAGCTGATGCATGGGTTTTCAAAACTAAGTCCAAGGCGCGGCTTAGGGCTGGGCTTCTGCTTTCTTGGAAATGCTCAAGCATCGCATCAAGGCCCTGCCCAACAAATGCCAGGTCAGCCTGTCGCGCAACCAGAGGCTTGGCGCGCCAAGACGCGCTCAGACCAGCCATTGCCATCATCGCCAGATCATTGGCGCCATCGCCAATTGCAATCGTTTGCTTGGGATTGAGTCCCCATTGCCTTGCAAAATCCATAAGGTAAGAAGCCTTCGCCTGGGCATTCACGATGGGACCGACGAGTCTGCCATCGAGTCGACCTTGATCATGGCCTAGTTGATTGGCGCGATAAGCGTCCGCTTGAATCATGTTTGCTACCGCATCGATGATCGGGTGGAAGCCTCCCGAAAGTACGATCAACTTAAGGCCTTGTGTGCGTGCATGCCTGGCAAATCTTTCCACCCCGGGATTGAGTACAAGTTTTTCGGTGATCAAGCGATCCAACAAGTGTTGGCTTTGTCCCTTTAACAATAAAACGCGCTGGCGAAGACTCTCGTCGTAGTCGCTGATTTCGCCGCGCATGGCTGCCTCTGTGATTGCGGCTACTTCTGCGCCACAGCCAGCAGCAGCAGCCATCTCATCAATGCACTCAATCGTAATAAGTGTTGAGTCCATATCAAAAGCGATCAAGCCAAAATCGCGCCAACACCTTGATGCAAGAACAGGATTAATGTCAATCCCGTGATGCAGGCTTTGCTGTCGCGCCATATCCTTTGAAAAGTCTTTACTGGCAACCACAAGCATCATGGACAAATCAAGCAGTTCGGCTTGGAGCTCATCGCCAAGTTGCTGAGGAACCTGCAAACAGGCGTTCTGACCGAGATGATTGTTGATCCATGCCTTATCGATATCACCTTGAACAAGCCAAATACTCGGTTGTACGTCTGTCGATACCTTTGAACCTGAAGATGTCTGCGAATCGAAAGGTGACTCTGAGCTTAATGATGTCTGTGAATCCAGAGTTGACTGGGCACTTGATGATGCCTGGGCAATTGATGATGCCTGGGCACTTGACGATACCCGCATGCTGTTCATGTTAGGCCGCCTTTAACTGCTGAATTAGCTCTCGCACTTTTTGCCCCCGACTGTCCAAGTCCTCCGTGGCTACAGCGATACGCAGCCGATCCTGCCCGAGCATTCTTGCATCGTTACGACGCTGCAAAAAACGGATCAATTGGGCGGGTTCAACTGCCGCGTCTCTACCAAAATGCAAAACAATTGCTTCGCTGTGGGCATCGACTTTGGAGATTCCGATCGTTTGGCCAAGTAACCTTAGTCGATGGCTTTGGAGTAGCGTTTGGGTTGCAAGCGGCATCTTCCCAAAACGATCAACAATTTCTTCGTGTAAGTCTCGAATGTCGTCCTCATGATCGCAGGCGGCCAGCCGCTTATAAAGTCCAAGACGTTCATGAATATCCGGGCAGTAGTGACTTGGAAGCAGGGCAGGTGCGTGAAGATTGATTTCAGTGGCAACTGATAAAGGTGCGCTTAAGTCGGGTTCTTTGCCCGCTTTTAATGATCGAACCGCCGCATTAAGCATATCGGTATAGAGTGCGAAGCCAACTTCGATCATGTCGCCTGACTGAGAATCACCAAGCACTTCGCCTGCACCACGGATTTCCAGGTCATGCATGGCAAGGTAAAAACCTGATCCAAGTTCCTCCATCATTTGAATCGCGTCAAGCCGCTTTTGGGCATCCTTAGTGATCGCTGATTCATCGGGAATCAGCAGATAGGCATAGGCTTGATGGTGAGATCGCCCTACACGACCCCGCAATTGGTGCAACTGAGCAAGTCCAAAGCGGTCTGAGCGGTGAATAATAATGGTGTTCGCACTAGGCACATCGATACCTGTTTCGATGATCGTAGTACACAGAAGAACATTAAAGCGCTGGGCATGAAAATCTCTCATGACTCTTTCTAGCTCGCGCTCACCCATTTGCCCATGACCGACGACGATGGTCGCCTCGGGTACAAGCTGACGGAGTTTTTGCGCTCGGTTTTCGATGGTTTCAACCTCGTTATGCAAAAAGTAAACCTGACCACCGCGCTTGAGTTCACGTAGGATCGCTTCTCGGATAATGCCCTCTGTTTCTTTGCGTACAAATGTCTTGATCGCCAAACGACGTTGAGGTGCAGTTGCAATCACCGAAAAGTCACGGATGCCCTCCATGCTCATGGCAAGCGTTCGAGGAATTGGTGTTGCGGTCAGCGTAAGCACATCGACTTCAGCCCGAAGATTTTTAAGTGCCTCTTTTTGCCTTACGCCGAACCGATGTTCTTCATCGATGATGACAAGGCCCAGATTCTGAAATTTAACATCTTGTGATAATAATTTATGCGTTCCTATGACGATATCAATCTGACCTTTAGCAAGTGCTTCAATGCTTTGTTTGACCTCTTTCGTGCTGCGAAAACGAGATAACTCGGCGATTTTCACCGGAAAATCGGCAAATCGATCGCTGAAGGTCTGAAAATGTTGTTCAGCAAGAAGTGTTGTGGGCGCAAGAATGGCAACCTGTCTTGAATCAGACACTGCGATAAAGGCTGCACGAAGCGCAACCTCGGTTTTTCCAAAGCCAACATCACCGCAAACAAGTCTGTCCATTGGCTTCGTGGCGATCATGTCTTGGACCACTGCGTGGATGGCCGCTAACTGATCAGGCGTTTCTTCAAAACCAAAGCCTTCACAGAAGGCTTCATAGTCGGTCACTTTAAAACCGAAAGCGTGTCCAACACGTAGCGCTCGCCTGGCATAAAGATCGAGTAGCTCTGCGGCGGTGTCTCGAGCTTGCTCAGCGGCTTTTCGTTTGGCCTTTTCCCATTGACCGGAGCCAAGTTGATGTAAGGGCGCATCATCCGGTGATGCACCACTGTAGCGGCCGATCAAATGGAGCTGGGCAACAGGGACGTAAAGACTGGTGTCGTTCTGATAAGTGAGGTGAAGAAACTCGTTGTCACCTTCGCCAAGATCCATATGGATCAAACCCTGATATCGCCCTATCCCATGATCGACATGGACCACGGGATCTCCAGGTTTAAGCTCTGATAAATCCTTAATAAAGGTGTCAATGTTCTTTTGAGATTCCCGCCGTCTGCCTTTGCCGCGTCTAGCGAGATGGGCATAAAGTTCATTCTCGGTAATGACAGCGGCCATGCCCTCGATAACGAAGCCTGCGTGCAGCGGAGCAACAGCAATCTTCGCACCTGACCAGTCCCACGCCGATGGCCAACCCTCAGTGCTTTCCCAATCTAGGCCCTGCTCTGTGAGGGATTGAAGCAGCGTCTCTCTGCGCCCTGGTGACTCAGCAAGAATCAACACCGGAATCTCGCTCTTTTCAACAAAGGATTCGAGCGCAGCGTAGGGTCGTTGGCGCTTGCGATCTACTGCAACGCTCGGCAAACCAGGGCAGGCGAGCGTAAGATCACGTGGAAGACTCAGGCGACCCTTGATCCTGCAAGCATTAAAAAACGCTTCATTAGAGAGCATGAGTTCAGCAGGCGATAGACAGGGTCGTTCTATATCTTTACTCAAAAAATCATAGCGTTGCTGCATATCTACGCGGTAACGTTGCAAGGCATCTTGCGCATCACCATGTAAAACGACAAGCGCGTCTTCGGGAAGGTAATCCAATAGGCTCTGACATTGCTCAAAAAACAGGGGCAAATACCATTCAATGCCTCCTGGAGAAAGTCCTAAACCTATATCTTTATAAACACTACAGCGACTTGGGTCACCCTCAAAACGCTCTCGCCAGCGCGCTCGAAATCGATGGCGCGCTTCCTCGTCAAGCGGGAACTCGCGGCCCGGCAAAATATCGACAGATTCGGTTGGATAAAGGCTGCGCTGGGTATCGGGATCGAAGGTCTTAATGCTATCAATGTCATCGTCGATCAAATCAATCCGCAGGGGAAGTGGGTGACCCATAGGAAATAGATCGATCAGACCTCCCCGGATACAATACTCCCCCGGTTTGATCACTTGCGAGACGTGTTCATAGCCTGCTTCAGTAAGTTGCGCCGCTAGCTTATTCGAACCAAGGCGGTCGCCGCGGCGAAACACAAAGCTGCGACCGGCGATCATTGCCCTTGGCGCAATTGCCATTGCTGCGGTGCTAACAGGCGCGATAATCAAATCAATATCACCGCGCTGCATTCGCCATAAGGCCTTGAGCCGATCACTGATCAAATCCTGGTGAGGCGAAAACTGATCGTAGGGCAGTGTTTCCCAGTCGGGGAAGTGCTGGATCCGCAGTTTCGCATCAAACCAGGCGATCTCCTCGCTCAAGCGTTCTGCATCGCTAGGTTGGGCGGTCAGCACGAGTGTCGGCCGCTCGGGATTAGCCTTTGCAGATTGCGCAAGCCAAAAAGCGTCGGAGGAGCCCCAAGTTGTAGGACCTTGCATTGCCTGACCCGATGCGGGAAGGCGCAAGGCTTGTTCAGACCAAGACATGAGAGAATTTTAGTCGATCTATGATGAACAAGTCCCCTCAAATCCCTCAACGACCGAATGAGTTGTTTTCTCAAGCCAGCGTCATCGAACCGCTTGGTGCTGTCGCCAAGGTTCATGCGGTAATACCGGCTGCTGGATTCGGTCAGCGATTTGGCCCCGGCGCTGGCGGTCAAGTAAAACCCAAGCAGTATCATGAACTCGCGGGCGAGCCTGTCATCGTGCACAGCATCAGGACACTACTTAGTCTTGTGAGGATCGACTGTGTTTGGGTTGTTCTTGCGCCCGGCGATCGGGAGGGGCCAGAACTTCTTAAGCAAACCTTCGGTGCTGGAAATCCACGCTTGCGGGTATGCCCCCAAGGTGGTGCCCAGCGACGCGACTCTGTGCTTGCCGGCATACGCTTCGCTGAAGCCGCCGGCGCTGAATGGGTCATGGTGCACGATGCAGCAAGACCACTTATATCCCGCGACGCCTTGGAGCGATTGATCAGTACTTGTTTAGGCTTGGGTCACGGTGGCATTCTTGCGCTGCCAGTGGTCGATACCGTAAAGAGAGCGCAATCGATCCTTGAAACAAACTTCATTGAGCAAACCGTGCCGCGCGAGCAACTCTGGCTGGCGCAAACGCCTCAATGCTTTCCGGTGCGTCGTCTGATCGCTGCGCTTGAGCGATTTGCTGAAGTTACCGACGAAGCGAGCGCCATGGAGCAACTAGGTGATCCTGTTGTACTTGTCATGGGCGAACGATCCAATATCAAGTTAACCTATGCTGATGATTTGCAGGCACTTGAGTTGTATTTGAACCGGCACACGCCAAGCACCCTGCGGGTGGGTGAAGGTTATGACGTTCATGCACTCGTTCCAGGGCGGGACTTGCTTCTTGGGGGCGTCAAGATTGACTATCCATTCGGACTGCTTGGTCATTCAGACGCTGATGTACTCCTTCACGCGATTACTGATGCATTGCTCGGTGCGGCGGGTCTAGGTGATATCGGCGTGCATTTTCCGGACTATGACGAGGCATGGCGAGGTGCAAATAGCGGGCGATTGCTTTCAAGTACCGTTCAGACGATCAGTCAGCTAGGTTGGTCAATCGAGAATGTTGATTGCACGGTTATTGCGCAGCGACCCAAACTTGCGCCTTATCGTGAGGCAATTGTCGCCTCGATTGCGAATCATTTGTCCCTGGCGAAGGCCTCGGTGAATTTCAAAGCCAAAACCCAAGAGCTGCTAGGCTTCGAAGGCAGGGGCGAGGGTATATCGGCGCGGGCCGTGGCGCTTTTGAGCAAAGGCAGTGAGCAAGGATGAAGCTACCCATCATTCCCGAACGTGCGCCGCGCCGTGGCGGTAGGTTGATGCGTCTCACTGGACGCATCGGGCTCAAACTGCTTGGGTGGCGTGTCGAAGGCGAGTTTCCCAACCACCCCAAACTAGTGGTAGCGGGTGCTCCCCACAGCACAAACTGGGACTTTCCGGTGGCGATGTCAACAGTGTTCGCATTAAATTTGCGAATTCGGTTCATGGCCAAAGAGTCTTTGTTTCGTGGCGCTGCTGGCCCGATTATGCGTTGGTTTGGCGGCCTTAGCGTTGACCGATCCCAAGCAAGCGATGTGGTTGATCAGGTCGTCGACTACATTGAACGAAGCGACACTTTCTGGCTTTGCATTGCACCAGAAGGAACGAGAAAAAAAGTTGAACGGTTTCGTACTGGATTTTTACGAATTGCGCATGCTGCAAATATCCCAATACTGCTTCTCGCTTTTGACCGCCCCAACAAAGTGATTCAATTGGGTCCGCTTTGGTACCCCTCATCAGATACCGAAGCAGACCGGATTGCTATCGAAAAATGGTTTGAACCCTATCAGGCAGGGCGCAAACACATTAGCTGAGGTCAGCGACCAGTGCGTTTCGGCTGGTTGCAGGCACCGGGCTTATCGCCACCCGGTAGTTTTCATGATCGATACCCACTGAAAGGGTAACGCCATACTTCAAGGCTTCACACATGTCTTTGCTGAGCTCAAAGCGTAAAAAATGAACCGATGAGGTTTTTTCATCGTTTTCACGTTCTAGATCTTCATCGGCAACCGCATAAACCTTGGGCGACCCCTCAACCTGCACCCAAACCCTATCTTCAACACCAATGAGCTTGGACAGTGCCTTTTTACGCTCGACCGGATCGTCATACTCGATCATCATCGTTGCTTTAAAGTTGCTGCCATCAGGGACCAAGGGCGTGTAGGACTCAAGTTCATGCAGAATACCTTCTTCTTCGAAGATCTTCTCGATACGCAGCATTTCTTGAATTTGATAACGAATTGTCAATTCATCTTCGAAAATAAGCGTCACATGCTCGCCGAGGGCCAGGGTCCTCAGCTTTTTATGTTCAATCGCACGCTTGCGAAATTCCGGCCTGGCCTTGGCATAAGTTTCAAGCGTCATCAGCGAATCGCGGGTGATCTTAGTCTGTTTCATATGAGTATCCATGGTTAAATTCCGTATGCCATCCGTAAAAGAGTGAGAGGGTGAGCCATGTTGGTTTCGTTTAGCTTATTGCGTTCCATGCCCTGAGCAATGTGATGGCCGGCAAGCTGGCAATCCGAGGCAATCCAGTCAGGCTTGCCTGCCGGGTGTTCGCTCATTTGTTTGAAGACTGGCTTTCCAATCTTCATCGCGTTGTCGAAAAATTCTTTTTTCACACCCCATGTGCCGGCGTGACCAGAGCAGCGCTCCACGGTGTGGACCTTTGTTTCTGGTACTTGAGACAGTAAGTCCTTGGTCCTCTGACCCATATTCTGAACCCGCAAATGGCAGGCAATATGGTAAGAAACATGCCCTAAACCCACCTTAAAACCTGTATCAAGTAAACCGTCTTTGCTCCGTTCGGTGAAATATTCAAAGGGGTCAAAAATGGCCGCTTTAACCGCCTGGGTGTCAGGGCAATTAGGAAACATCAAAGGAAGTTCTTGCTTGAACATCAGGCCGCATGAGGGGATCGCAGCGAGAATGGCGTAACCTTCGCGCGCCAACCTGGCGAGCACGGGCATGTTCTTAGCCTTGAGTTCGGCAACGCCATCGAGATCGCCTAGCTCTAGCTTTGGCATGCCGCAACAAGCTTCCTTCTCAGCAAGAATCCACGGTATCTTATTGTGATCTAGAATTTTGATCAAATCCTGACCGATACCAGGTTCGTTGTAATTGATATAGCATGTTGAGAAGATTGCTACCTTGCCCGGCGTACGCTCACCATTTTTAACCGTTTTTGAGGTCGCCCCCTGTGATTGCGCCTGGCTTCGGAACGATTTCGGTGCAAACTCAGGAACCCAAGCCTCTCGATGAACACCGAGCATTGATTCGCCGAGCTTTCTCGCAGCATCGCTTTTGGCTAAGGCATTGACAGCCTGAACAACAACAGGAATACCTGCGAGTTTGCCGTTACGGTCTGTCGATGCGAGTTGGACGTCCCGAAATTGTGTTGCAGTGCCTTTCTTAAAAGCAATCGCTTTGGCGCGCAGCATCGTATGAGGAAAATCCAAATTCCATTCATGGGGTGGTACGTACGGGCATTTGGTGAGGTAGCAAAGATCGCACAGGTAGCACTGATCGACTACCTTCATGTAGTCATTTCGGCTCACGCCGTCGACTTCCATGGTCTCAGATTCATCGACCAGATCAAATAGGGTAGGGAAGGACTGACATAAGCTCACGCAGCGGCGGCAGCCGTGGCAGATGTCGAAAATGCGCTCCATCTCATCGAAGCAAGCTTTCTCG
This sequence comes from Burkholderiaceae bacterium, assembly GCA_023258775.1. Lineage (GTDB taxonomy): Bacteria > Pseudomonadota > Gammaproteobacteria > Burkholderiales > Burkholderiaceae_E > UBA3064. Next base: position 15,138 of record JALQWJ010000011.1, read on the forward strand.
TCGTAGAACGCTTCGCTCTGCCAGTCGATCGGATGGCGTGTGGGGGCTTCGAGTGATCCTTCACGCATAGGTCGGTCTCTATAATTTTTGAGGGGAGTATTCGTTCTATAACATGAGCTGGACCCGGCCGGCGTTGCCATTCGGATCCAGCCTTATTTGCGCTTAGGCGCTTGCTGCTAATGTGTCCAGAGCTTTCTGGAATTTGTTAGCGTGTGAGCGCTCAGCTTTGGCAAGGGTTTCAAACCAATCAGCGATTTCGTCAAAAC
>JALQWJ010000120.1 GCA_023258775.1 Burkholderiaceae bacterium
CTGGTCCCAACAAGCGCTAATTCAGTGCTTGGGAAGTTACCTATCAATAAGCAAAAACCATCTCTGAGCGGCGGAGTGTATATCGCTTTCATTACAAAACAAAGTGTTTTGCGCAAAAACATTTGCTTTGTTTGGTAACATATTTGTCGAAAATATGTTACCTGAGATCAGAATTAACCTGACTCGATGGTTTGGATGCGATTACCGCTTACGACCCGGTGAAGCGAGGGGTGAAAGGCTTATTGCCGCAAAGATTGCTGCACCGCAGCAATCTTTGCTCAGGGAATCCATGCGATTCCTACTTTGCGCAGCCACGGAATTCCCGTGTTTTTGAAAGGCATCGTTCTTGATGCAAGCTACAATTAGGGTTTTTCTGTGTTGAAAAAGGATGACTTATGGGCCTATTTGGTAAAAAAGAGCCTCCACCACCGCCACCCGACCCCAACGTGGTTCGAGTCCGTCCTGAACTTACCTGCTGCGCGACTTGCCTATGGTGGATGGGCAAACGAAATTACGTGAAGCAAACTGAACAATTGACTGAGACGAAAAAGGGTAAGACTGATATTTTCATCCGCGTTAACAAGACTGAAACAGGTCAGTGCGGGAACGTGAAAATGGACCAGCAGTACGGCACCCCTTATCCACCCGCGTATCACTGCGACGGATACCAGAGTTGGTTCGTCAATGGGCTTCCAAACCAGCGCTAGGCGCTTTGGGCAGCGCAGGGAATCGCAGTCTGATGCTTGTGCCGGGATCGGGCGAGTTTGAGTCAAGCGTCAGGTCTGCCTTCAAGATTCTGCAGTATTCCGCAACCAGGTATAGGCCAAGGCCAGTTCCGATGCGCAAAGCAATTGGCGAGGATCCTTTGAACCAGCGTTCAATGACACGATCCCACTCTTTGCGATTGATGCCTGGCCCATTATCGACAATCGTGAGCACGACGCTGCCATCATGCTCAGAGTCAATACCCATGGTAATTGTTGCTAAGCCAAGGTTGGTCGGCTTGCCGTAGCGCAGACTATTGTCAATGAGGTTATCGAGAATGCCGTCGATAAGCGAAGTCTGTCCGATGACCTCAACCGGTCTATCGACGCCGCGAACACCCAAATCAACGCCTAGTGCATCCGCACGCCGCAAGTGCCTGAGCAAGGCTTCTCGAACACTCTGGTCAAGCCTCATGGTCTTTAGCTGCAAGACTTCGCGCGCTTCAACCACAAGCGCCAGAGCAAGCAACTGATCAATCGTATGACTTGCGTGTTGCTGGCGTTCCAGCACTGCGATGAGCTGTTCACGCCAAACGGCTGGCTTGTCTTGGGCTAGACCATATTCAGCCAAGGCACGAATCCCTGCGAGCGGCGTTCTTAATTCGTGCGCGACGTTGCCAGCGAACTCTCTTTGGCTCTGGACGATACCGGAGATCCGCAGGAGCAGTGCGTTAATGGCCTGGCCCAATCGCCTGATCTCTAGCGTTCCACCTGCCTCCGGAATCGGTTCTAAATCGTGTTCATCACGATCGTTAAGGCTGGCTGCGAGGGAAGAAAGCGGTTGTACATCCTCTCGAATTGCGCGCCTTAACCAAAGCGCCAAGCCCAAGAGCAAAAGTAGCTGCGGGCCGAGAGAGTAAAGCAATAAGGAGCGAAACAGTTGATCCTGGCTCTTGGTCGTCTGTGCAATAACAACTTTAAATGGCGCCGGTCCGGCGCGAGCAATCACAACGGCACGTAAGTACTGCCCTTGCAAGTTAAGTTCAGTGAAGACCGGCGGGTGCAGTGAATCAAGCGCAGGCAGGAAGAGTCTCGAATGCCCCGCGATCAAACGACCATCAGGATGAAAAACAGCCAAGAACAGCACTTCGTCACGGTCAAAAAGGAGTGTCTCAGTCTCATTCGACGAAAGACCAAGGCTCAAACGATTCTTATCGTCAAGGCGCACATGGCTAGCGACGGCATATGCGTCATCGAGCAAGGCTCGATCAAAGGCCTTTTGCGTGAAATAGCGCGATACACCGGTGATCACAAGCGTACCGGCAAACCACATGATGGCAAGTGGTAGGATCACTCGTCGCACCAAGCGGGCTTGGAGTGAGGGAAGCCCGGAAGTCAAGCAGACTCCTCCTCAACCCGATAACCCATACCGCGCAGCGTTCTAATCGAAGCGCCAGAACCGACAAGCTTTTTTCGTAACCGCGAAATGAAAGCCTCAAGTGCATTATCAGTCAGCATATCGGCAAAATCCGATAACTTGTCAGCAAGATCTTTCTTACTGACGGTTCTACCCGGCGGAGACAAAAGCTCGCAGAGCACGTCAAACTCACGGGCCGGCAATATCATTTCGACTTCATTGAGATAAACACGACGCTGACTGCGGTCAAAGCACAGGCCACCGACCACAACACGATCGATGGATCCCTGACGCCTGCGAACCAGTGCCCTAAGACGCGCCGACAACTCGGCGAGCTCAAAAGGTTTACCCAGGTAGTCATCGGCACCAGCGTCAAGACCAGCAATACGCTCATCGGTTCGATTTCGAGCTGTCAAAATAAGCACAGGCGTTGAATCGCCCTGCCGCCGCATGACTCGAAGCAAATCGAGTCCGCTACCTCGATGACCTTCAGTATTGACCGGAAGGTTCAAGTCGAGGACAACAGCATCGAAGCTATGCGCAGCCCATAAATGCCTGGCAATGGCTAAGTCATTGGCACAATCTAGACGCATGCCACCATCACTCAGGCTTCGCTGAATGATATCGAGCAATACAGCATCGTCTTCCACGAGCAAAATACGCATGGCTAGATCATGCAGTCCATTGTTTAGCTCAGCTTGGTGTTTGCTTAGGGTCAGTCAGCTTTGTGTTTGCTTAGGGTCAGCTTACGGTCAGGTTCGACTCGTTATAACACTGGCCATGAGCATACGACGAAAGATCATCAAGCGGAAGCTTCAATGGCTTCTTCGATCAATTTGCTTCATTTGGGCCTTGACCTCGATCGAATCGAGCGCACAAGCACTGAGGCTCATCGGTCTGCACGAAAGCTTAGAAGCAGCACCTAAGCACGAGCGCGTCCTTGCGGCGTTGAGAATCGCCGAGGCGGCAGATGCCGAGATTCGCATTGCTGATCGATCACCAGCGCCCATGCTTAGCGCGAGCCTTGCTTCAATCGATCTTGAACATGGTCTTGGATCAGGGCCATTGTTTAATGGTAAATCGATCGATAAAGGCCTGGGCTTTGACTGGATTTGGGAGCGGGGCGAGAAGCGCGCGTTGCGAACGAGTGTGTCAAAAGCACAAGCGCTGGCGCTTCGCGCAGAGTATCAAGAGAGCATCAAGCAACAACAGCTAATCATTATCGATCTATTTTACGAAACTTTATCAGCTCAGGATCGTTTGATTATTCTTAACGATTTGGCGAAGAGCGCCGAGAGTCTCGTAAAGCTTGCAACACAGCGTTTTCGCCTGGGCGACATCTCAGCGCAGGATTTGGTGCGCCTGGAAATCGAGGCCGAACGTGCATCTGGTGACTTAAGACAATCACATTGGCTGCTCGATCGTGCAAAGCTCCAATTGCGCCTTGCGGTGGGCTCACCGCTAGGTCCTCAAGTCGCAGGCTCAGCGAACACCGATCGTACAAAAAACCTGCTCCATGTCCGGTTGCCAAATAGCGAAGATGCCAGCAATCGTGATAACCAAGATTCTTTGGGTGAGCTATCGTGGGGAGTCGCAAGCGATTGGCCCAAGGTAATCGGCGTACCCAAAGTAGCACTTGAGAAACTTGCCGATGAGACACCTGCGGTCAAGGCCGCTTGGGCTCGGCTACAAAGTGCAAAATCACAAATCGAGCTTGCCCGCGCACAAGACGTCAGCGATCCGAGCTACGGGGTGGGCTTTAATCACTATCCGGGCACAAGCAAAGCAATACTAGGCCTTAGAGCTTCTATACCGTTATACAGTAAGCACTACTTCGAGGGCGAAAAGCAGCGTGCGCAGGCACTTTGGCAAGTCGCAGAGGCGCAACATGCGGAACTTGTCAGGCGAACGGTCACAGAGCTTGAGGTTTTATATCAGACTCGTGCAAATGCTTATGCCCGTTTGACCCAATTCGAAAATGAAATGCTTCCCAAAAGCTTGAAGGTTGCACTGCAAGCGGAACAGGCTTTTGCAAAGGGTGGCCAAACACTTACGGATCTGCTCGAAACACGCCGAACCCTTAAATTGATTCAACTTGAGGCACTGCAGTGGCGTACGGAGTTTGCTAAAGCTGAGCGTGCATGGACAGTCAGACTCGATCGTTCTACCCCTTAGTTACTGCATTTTATTGACTAAGGCTTTGTGAATACAGCCTATTGACTGTACCGACCTGGGTACCCTTTAGCAACTGAGCTTTATGGACAAGCGATTGCCAATTCGCCCCAGGCTTGACGATATATCAGCTTACTTTCAGGACATTTGATGACCACCTTTGACCTTAAGGCATACAACACGAAATGCTGAATCAAAAGTATCTTGCATTACTACTTGTGACGATCGCACTTGCGTCCTGTACTGAACATACCGAGACGCCGAAAGCTCCAAGCTCCCCCGTCTATCAACGCGGTGGTCTTCACTATCCGGAACAGCATCCGCAATTGAAGCTCCTTGCACTAAGTCCGGTTCGTCAAGCACAGGTTGAAAAAATTGAACTACCGGCACGTTTGGTTTGGAACGAAGAGAAAACTCAACGCGTATACAGCGCATTTTCTGGGCGAGTTGGTGTTATCAGCGTGGACCTTGGCCAACAAGTCAGCACAGGGCAAGTACTTGCCAAACTGTCCTCCCCCGAATTTGGGGCCGCACAGTCTGAAGCACAACGTGCGCAGGCCGATCTAAGTCTCGCAAGACAAACCAATGAAAGACAACAGAAACTTTTTGAAATCGGCGTTATTGCACGCAAGGAACTCGATCAGTCGAATGCTGAACTCAAGCGAAACGAAGCTGCATTTGAACTCGCACAAAATCGTATAAAAATTTATGAAAATCCTTCCGCAATCAATCTTGAGCTTGCATTACGCGCGGCACTGAATGGCGTTGTGGTTGAGCGCAATATTAATCCCAGCCAGGAATTACGCCCTGACTTGAATCAAGCGCCGCTCTTTGTTATTTCTGATCCAACAAGCTTGTGGTTGCAAATCGACGCGCAAGAACGCGACCTTGCAAGTTTAAGTCCTGGCAGTGCCATTGACGTTAAAGTTAGCGCGCTTGGTGATCGGGTTTATCCCGCAAGATTGTCGGTTGTTGGCGAACAAATTGATCCAGTGACGCGAAGTATTAAACTTCGCGCTATCGTCAGCAACCTCGACCGATCGCTTAAAAGCGAAATGCTTGCTAAGGCGGTTT